>CANHRI010000037.1 GCA_947463515.1 Flavobacteriaceae bacterium | reverse complement strand
CGTCGTCCGTGGCATGTTGTTTTTGTGGGAACATTAGGTTCCAACAAGTGCCCGATGTATGTGGTGCAGCTGGTGGCACAACTACGACAAAAAGGTATTCCGATGACTTTGGCACTTTATGGATATGGGGCTGAGCATGCACGGATAATGCAGTTCATTCAGGAGCAACATTTGTCGGAGTGGATTGTATTGCATGGCAATCAACCCCGTGAGGTAATTCAACAAGCGCTTTGTGATGCTCATTTTATTTGTCTTCCGTCGCAAAGTGAAGGATGGCCCAAAGCGGTGGCTGAAGGGATGTTTTGGGGAGCTATTCCTTGGGCTACGCCTGTTTCTTGTGTGCCTCAAATGCTGGATGAAGGGCGAAGAGGACTCCTTTTGACTTTAGACATAGACCGAGATCTTGACCATATTAAGCAATTGTGTACCGATCCAAATGCTTTGCGGCAACAATCGCAACTCGCCATGGAATGGTCACGGCAATATACCTTGGACGCTTTTGAAATGGCTATCCGTAAACTAATGCAACCATGAGAATACTACAATTCATAGATACGTTAGAAACCGGAGGGGCCGAACGCATGGCGGTTAATTATGCCAATGCTTTGCACCAAGCTGGCGATTTTGTGGCTTTGGCAGTAACTCGAAAAGAGGGGCCTTTGCGCGCTGAATTGCATCCCGAGGTACCTTATTTTTTTGTGCAAAAAAAAGGAAGGATTGATATTGCGGCTCTTTTTCGCGTGAGAGCCTTTTGCAAACGCCATAAAATTGAATGGATTCATGCGCATTCTAGTTCGTTTTTTTGGGCAGTTTTGTTGAAATTTACCTTGCCACGATTGCAAATTATTTGGCATGACCATTATGGATTGAGTGAGTTTCCCGAAGAGCGGCCACTGTATCCTTTGCGTTTTTTCTCCTTATTTTTTTGGGGAATTCTACCCGTGAATCACAAGTTGGCCCAATGGTCCCAACAGCGCTTGTGGTGTAAAAATATTCAGTATTTCCCCAATTTTTCATTCCCTTCAATTCAAGAAAAAAAAGTAACTTCCTTACATGGTGGTTCAGGAAAAAGGGTTTTGAATCTTGCTAATTTACGTCCCCAAAAAAATCAGCTTCTTTTGTTGGAGGCTATAGTGCAAATTCGCGATGCCTTTCCCGATTGGACCTATCATTTGGTAGGGAAAGATTTTAACGATGAATATGCCGCAAAAATAACTACTTTTATCCACGACAATCATTTGGAATCGGTAGTGTTTCGGTATGGGGCATGTCCTGATACGAATTGGATTTTTCAACAAGCTGATCTCATGGTATTGAGTTCCGATTCGGAAGGCTTACCTGTTTCTCTGTTGGAGGCTGCCGATTATCATTTGCCCGTTGTGGCTACCGCTGTTGGTGAAATACCAGCCATTATTAGTTCGGGAGAAACCGGCGTATTGGTGCCTCAAGGCGATGTTTCCGCATTGGCTTCGGCTTTATCAACACTTATGGCTTCCGCCGAAATGCGGCAAGTTTATGGAACGGCGTGGCATCATGCTGTGAAAGAAAATTTTTCGGCTACCGCCATTATACAACGTTATAAAAATTGGATTTGTGTTTAATTTTTTAGAACAAAAAGAACGGAATTATCTCTTACTCATCCTCGTGCATGCGGTGTTGGGGGTGCTTATTTATTTCAATCTTTTTATCTCAAAAATTTACGGGATACTCATCTTTTTTGTGAGTTTGTATTTTATTGTAAAAACGCGTAATCGAAACAACGAAGTGCTCTATGCTTCCGCTTATCTGGTGGGAAGTGAAGTGTTTCTTCGGATGACCGAAGGAAATCCCAACCACGAATTTTCCAAGTACGGTATCATGCTCTACGTGACTATCGGGATGGTTTACAGTGGGTTTTCCAAAAACGCGATTCCGTATTGGATTTTCTTGCTGTTATTGGTGCCGGGATTAATTTTAGGTACCCAAGAGTTGGATTTGACCACACAAAACATTCGAAAAACTTTAGCATTTAATATTTCAGGTCCTATTTGTTTGGGTATGGCTTCGCTCTATTGTTACAATAGGAAACTCACCTTTCCCGAAATGAACAATATCCTACTCATGGTAGGACTTCCTATGGTGGCTTGTTCTACCTATTTATGGTTGTTTACCCCCGATTTAAAAGAGGTGTTAACCGGTACAGGGTCCAATGGAGAAACGTCGGGCGGATTTGGTCCCAATCAAGTATCAACTGCCTTGGGGCTGGGAATGTTTGTGTTCCTTTCGCGCCTTTTTGTAGCTTCCAAAACCAAAGTTTTGTTTTTAATCAATCTCGTAGTAGCACTCAATATTTCCTACCGTGGTTTGGTGACTTTTTCCCGAGGCGGTATGATTACAGGATTTGCCATGTTGGTGATTTTGTTTGCCTTTATGTATTTCAATTCCAGCAAGCGAGGCCGTTTGAAGATGTTTTATTTTGGCGGAATCATGGCGGTTATTCTCACTTCAGTTTGGTTTTATACCGAAGTGCAAACGGGTGGATTAATTGGACTCCGTTACGCCAATAAAGACGCTATGGGAAGGGAGAAGGAGAGTAAGTTCACCGGTCGGGAAGAAATTGCAGAAAGTGAAATCAATGCTTTTTTGGAAAACCCATTTTTTGGTGTGGGTGTGGCCAAAGGGACTGAAATTCGTTTGGCTGAAACGGGTCAGATTATTGCTTCCCACAACGAAATTACCCGCATGCTCGGCGAACATGGTTTTTTTGGTTTGTTGGGATTGGTCTTATTGGTGATGACTCCTACCATTTTGTTTTTAGGGAATAGGCAACACGTGTATGCGTTTTGTTTTGTAGTCTTCTGGTTGTTAACCATCAACCATGCGGCCATGCGAACGGCGGCTCCCTCCTTTATTTATGCATTATCATTACTGAAAGTTTACCTAATTGACCCCAATGAAATTACTCTACATCGGGAACAAACTGTCTAAACATAATCGTGGACAAACGGTTATGGAATCGCTGGGTCCCGACTTGGAGCAAGAGGGATTTACGGTGCGGTATGCCTCCGATAAAAAAGGCTTACTTTGGCGTTTTCTCGATATTGTTGGGTCGTTGATTCGCTATGCCCGTACTTCCGATTATGTCCTAATTGACACCTACAGCACCTGGAGTTTTTATTATGTGGTGGTAACGGCCACGCTCTGTCGCCTGTTTCAAGTGCCTTACATTCCCATTTTGCATGGAGGTCATTTGCCCCAACGGCTCCAAGGATGGCCCCGACTTTCCCGTTGGGTTTTTGCTCATGCTTATGCCAATGTAGCGCCTTCAGGGTATTTGTTTACGGTGTTTAAGCCTCTTTTTTCACAAACGATTGCTATTCCCAACGCGATACCGATTCAAGAGTATACTTACCAACCGCGCGATACGCGAAGCCTTCAATTGCTTTGGGTTCGTTCCTTGGTTCCATTGTACCATCCTGAAATGGCATTGCGCGTGTGTGCTGCATTGCAACGCTATCAGCCGTGTACACTTATCATTATCGGACCCGATCCCCAACATCACCAGCCTGAACTTGAAGCTTTGGCAAAACAATTAGGTATCTCGGTTACTTTTACGGGAAAACTCACCAAGGCCGAGTGGCATCAAAGGGCGACGTCGAGTACTATTTTTCTCAATACAACCCGCGCCGACAATACCCCTGTGAGTGTAATCGAAGCGATGGCCTTGGGATTGCCTGTGGTGAGTACCAATGTGGGTGGGCTACCATATTTGATTTCCCATGATGAAACAGGACTCTTGGTGCCTTCCGAAGATGTTCAGGCGATGACAGAGGCGGTATTGCAACTCCATCATCATCCCGATAAAGCCTTACAAATGGCTGAAAAGGCGCGCTCCCATGTGGAAAAGTATGATTGGTCGGTGGTAAAAGAAGCGTGGATAAAACTTTTAAAACCGTAGACTTTCATTTCAGAATTTGTAACTTGCACCCGTAATTAGGAACTTCTAAATGAATAGTAACAAGAAAATACATTTTGAAATCTCCGAACGGAAGTTATTGCTGCGCTTGTTTGATACGTTGCTAGTTCTCTTGGCGCTTTACATTATCAGCTCGCTTTTTGACTTCCGGTATTTTACGTTTTCCAAAGATAATTTCATTTGGTCGGTCGTTTTGGCGGTCTACCTCAATATTTTCAGCTCGGTATTTGAAATGTACAATTTACAAGTGGCGAGCAATCAGTTTCAAGTGATTCGAAGTATCATTTTGACCACATCGACCACGGTGTTGTTTTACTTGTTGACACCGATTTATACGCCCGTCTTACCCTCCAATCGGATTCAAATCATCATTTTCTTCCTGTCGATTTTTAGCACATTACTGCTTTGGCGTTTATTTTACGTGTTTTTCTTAGCCTCCCATCGTTTTGTGAAAAAGGCTATTTTGGTTTGTGATCAAGAGCAGTTGGATGAATTGATTTCAGGTATCGAAAGTGTCGATCCACATTATAAATTTATTGCCTTTGTGAATTCCGATGAAACGGATGCCGACAGTGCGAAAACCTTTTCCATTCGCCGAATTCCCTCCCAAAATCTCGAAGCTTTTGTACGCAAAACCTCTATTTCTGAATTGGTTATAGCCACCCAAAAAACCGATGGAATTACGGTAAATCTCTACAATCAATTGATTCATTTGCTGGAAAACGGTATCATCATTCGTGAATACACCCAAGTGTATGAAGACAGTACAAAGCGCATTCCCGTGCAATATGTTTCCCGTGATTTTTATCGGTATTTCCCTTTTAGTCGAAGCAATCAGAATCACTTGTATTTGCTTTTCTCAAGAATTTTTGATGTGCTTTTTTCGGTGATTGGTCTCCTATTAGGTCTGGTGTTTTTTCCGTTAATTCTTTTTGGAAATCTTTTTGGCAATCGCGGGCCATTGTTTTACACTCAAGAACGAGTGGGTAAAAACGGAGAAGTATTTCGCATCTATAAATTCCGAACCATGGTCAAAAATGCCGAAACAAACGGGGCTGTTTTTACCACCATCAACGATACCCGAATTACGGCCTTTGGAAAATTCATGCGCAAAACGCGCTTGGATGAATTTCCCCAATTTATCAATATTCTCCGCGGCGATATGTCGATTATTGGCCCTCGTCCTGAACGCCCTGTTTTTGTGCAGCAAATTGCCGAAAACATGCCCTTTTATGAAACCCGTCATGTGGTGAAGCCCGGTTTAACCGGTTGGGCCCAGGTCAATTACTCCTACGGCGATTCCATCGATGATAGCTTGGTGAAGTTGCAATACGATCTATATTACATCAAACACCGCAGTATTTTCTTGGATATCAATATTGTGATTAAAACCTTCAGTACGATTTTATTCTACCGCGGGCAGTGATTTTTTACGAATCTGTTGCAAACGAATCCGCAGCAATAATACATGGGCTATTACAAAAGGAAGCATCAACAAAAGATGGGGTTTATTGAATAGGAGCATAGCATAGATGCCCAACGCCACCAATCCTATACCTATACATCGCACCAAGGCTTTTAACGAACGGACAAACGGTAGCACCATATATATCGGATTGAACAACAAGGCGTTGTAATTCCATAAAACTTCTTTGTGTTCAGAGTACAATCCTATCAAAACCAGAAAAATCCCCAAGCCCCCCGTCAAAAACCAATAGCTATTGTAGATCCAAACACGGCGACTTAGTACAAGGGCAGCTAAAAATAAAAGCACGACAAAAATGCTATTCCAAAAGGAAAAGTCGGCCGTTACGGATTTTCCTTCTACCCATTTTTTCTCTTCCACAACGAGGGGTTTTCCATTGATTTTCGTTTGGTTGAGACTATGCATCAATTCAACAGGCAAAAACATGCGGGTAGCGGCCTCATCGGTTTTCGCCCCAAATAAAATAGTAATGCCAAGTTTAAAATAAAAATGGTCGTTAAAATAGGGGTACAATAATTTCCGATACGAAATCGAGGTGTCGTCTACCTTTTGCAATAGGGGTTTTCCCAATATCGCATTGATTTTTTCATAGACCATGGTCGTGCAATTTCGGTCGATGAATTTGTAAGTATAATAACGCTCGTCGGAATACAACGATTGGTAAAGCACTGTAAATAAGGAGTTGACTTGCTCGGGAGTGAGTCGTAAGGTTTGTTCAACCACTTCCCGTTCGCTCATTTGATATTCCATCAAAAAGTCAGGAAAGGCATACGCCGCCACAAAATATTGCAAATCGCCTTTGACAAATTTGAGGTAAAAATTGGGCGTCTGAAAATCAAACATCCCATAATTATAGACAATATCTAGATTTTGTATCGTGTCTTGAACCCGTAAAGCAGTATGACCGAAAGTAGTGTACAATTCCGAACCGCGGCCACAGGTCAGCACACTTATTTTTGCGTCTTTAGAAAGGGTTGGAGTTTGTCCTAGCAGCACTAGGGGTATCCATAAAAACAGCCAACGGAAGAGTGCCTTCATGTTATCGGAAAATACTAAAATCAACTTTTACAGAAAATATATTGGAGTACAACGCGGCACTTTGGTCGCCCAAATCGGTGAGCGCATAATCAATTTGAATGCCTTTGTACTTGAATCCAATACCAATATTGGGTTGGAAACCAATGCGACGGCTCCCATCAATTTGGGTTACATTTTGGAAATTCCCCAATCCGGCGCGAACAAAAATCAAGTCGGTATAATTGTATTCCGCCCCCAAAGCAGGATCGATACTTACCACATCGGTAGCTAAAATATCATTGGTTTTTGTAAACTGCATGTTGAGGTTACCCGACACCCGCAAAAAGGTTTCGTTGTGCAAATCAAATTCTCGCGATACCCCAAATTGTGCTTTCGGCGCAGTGATTTCGGTGCTTTCAGGAAGTTCTTGATTTTGTCCCGCTACCGCGCCTTGAATGCTTTTAAAAGCCTCTTCGTTTATGGCCCAAACGTTATAGGTGGTCGTAATATCCCGCACCATAAGTCCGAAATTCCAATCTTCACGGTCCCATTGTAGTCCCAAATCAAAGCCGAATCCCCAGGAATTAGCAAAATCACCAATCGTACGCCGGATGACCTTAGCATTAATACCGTATTGGAATCCAGGGATTTTTAATTTACGGGCGTAGGAGAGGGTAAAGGCGTAATCAGCGGTTGAGAATTTACTGATGCGGTTATAGTCAATGTTTCCTTGACTGTCAATCAATTGAGTAGTATTCAAAATATCATCGACACCAAAGCGGATGACCGAAATTCCCCAAGCACTTTCGGTATCGATGGGTTGGGCAAACGCCGCGTAATCATATTGGGCGATATTGGCAAAATAACTGGCGTGCATCGCTGCCGCTTGTCCGTCTTCCAAATGAATCAAACCTGCGGGATTCCAGTACACGGAGTTCACATCTTGCGTTTGCGCTACGACCGCATTGGCCATGCCAAAGGCAGCGGCATCTACTCCAATGTTCAAAAATTCATTGGAATATTTCCGTACCGATTGGCCAAAGGAAACCCCTGCAATCCAAAACAATACCCATGGAGCAATTTTTTTCAAGCGCAATTTTTTTTCAAAAGTAGCAATTTTCTGAGCGGTTTCCAACATACAAACTGTCGAAAACTACGTCTTTTAACGTGTTTGTACATACACTTATTGTGCTACCTTTGTGATTTAAATTCAAGTGCATGGCGTTGCTAAAACACCTTCCCAATTTTCTCACCCTTCTCAACTTGCTTTGCGGTTGCATCGCGCTAGTTCACGCGGCTGAATTCAATTTTGAAGCAGCCTTTTCTTGGGTGTGTCTCGGTATCTTTTTTGACTTTTTCGACGGGTTTTTCGCGCGTAAGTTGGGCGTAGCCGGACCCTTGGGGGTGCAACTTGATTCGTTAGCCGATATGGTAACCAGTGGTGTTGTCCCGGGGTATGTTATGGTGTGTATGTTAAGTGGCCATGCGTTTCCGATGCCTATTCTTGGTTTTTTTCCTTACCTCGGATTCCTAATCACTTTAGGTGCTTGTTATCGCTTAGCCAATTTTAATATTGATACGCGTCAATCCGATTCGTTTATTGGCTTACCCACACCGGCCAATGCCTTGTTTATCACAAGTTTGCCCATAGTGGCGCATTTCCCTCCGGATGCATCCTGGACCGTTGTATTACAACAGCCGTGGGTATTAGTTGCCATCACCTTACTCAGTACTTGGGTCATGAATGCCCCCCTTCCGCTTTTTTCCTTAAAAATTAAAAAATTCAGTTTCAGCGCCTACAAATTGCAATTGGGTTTTCTAGCCTACTCCATTTTTTTACTCATCGTTTTAAAGATAGTCGCGGTGCCATTCATCATTCTCTCGTATGTTATTGTATCGGTGTTGCATACGATTTTTACCCGGGCTACGTTAGGAATGAAAAAATAGCATGGCTGCCACACCGCACAAAAAATCACCCGCTCGTCGCAAATCCACTTCCGCCTCTCGTTTTTCATGGGCGAAAATACTTATTTGGGGATTTGTCCTTTTATTTACCGCAGGGGTAGTGCTCCACTACCGTGACGCGCTTTTGTATTACTTCAGCTTCAAGTCCAAACACAGTCTCAAAGAAGATAAAGTTGCCGAAGCCCGTATTTTTCAAATTTTTCAAAAATATCCCGATTATTGCGTCGGTGTTGATGTTTCAGAATACCAAGGAAACATCGATTGGGAAGCGGTAGATTCGCTTGAAGGACGCCCGATTCGGTTCGTATTCGTACGCGCAACCTGTGGTCATGACCGAAAAGACGCGCAGTTTGAGGCCAATTGGAATGGGGCAAAAAAGTACATACGAGGTGCCTATCATTACTACCGCCCCGACGAAAACTCATTGGAGCAAGCCCGTAAATTTATCGCTACCGTTGCGTTACAACCTGGCGATCTTCCGCCGGTGTTGGATATTGAACAGTTGCCCGAAAATCAATCCATGGAGCGCCTGAAAATAGGGTTGCAAAAATGGCTTGATGCCGTCGAAAAGCACTACCGTCGAAAACCAATTATTTACTCGGGACAGCGGTATTATGAAGATTTTTTAAAAGAAGAATTTACAGACTACACGTTTTGGGTAGCCAATTATAATTTCTTTGCCGAGACCCTGCAGCCGGAATGGTTGTTTTGGCAGTTTTCCGAAAAAGGTCGGGTCGAAGGAATTCCAGAAAAAGTCGATGTCAATTTGTACAACGGCACCCCCAAAATGCTCGATTACCTCGTACATCCTTAATCCAAAAACCAAACCGGAAGCAACAATACGACGAGCAAAAGCACTAAAGCAAGCACGGCCTTCGGATGCGCAAAATTTACCATCCATCCCATCCACTCAATCGGTTTGGGAGGAAAATACCGCGGGTCCTCCGCATTATGATAAATCAATCCTCCCCAGCGCCAATTTTTGGGATCTTCCATCCATGATTGATGCGTTTCTTTCAATATAGGGTTCATAAGATTCATTTTTGGGCGTGCCCCCCTCGGAGGCAATTCACCAATTCAAAGTTGTATACATATTCCTCGGGGTCAGGCTTTCCGCTGTACGCACCTCCCTAACGTCCGGTGGGTACTTACTGCAATCCTTCACGCAATCCGGGAACCGCATCAGGCGGGCGTTAAAATTCGAGTTTCTTTTTACGCAACTCAAAATTTTGACCCAAGTATACTTTTCGTACCATTTCATCGGCCGCCAACTCTTCGGGAACACCGGCTTTTAAAATGCCACCTTCAAACATTAAGTAGGTTTTGTCGGTAATGGCAAGGGTTTCTTGTACATTGTGATCGGTAATTAAAATACCGATGTTTTTATTGCGTAATTGGGCTACAATGCGCTGAATATCTTCCACCGCAACCGGGTCAACGCCCGCAAAAGGTTCGTCCAAAAGAATAAATTTAGGGTCTGTCGCCAGCGCGCGTGCAATTTCCGTACGACGCCGTTCTCCACCCGAAAGCAAGTCCCCACGGTTGGTGCGAATATGTTGCAAGCTGAATTCATCCAGTAAACTCTCCATTTTAGCCTCTTGTTCCGCTTTCGAAAGTGACGTCAATTGCAATACACTCATGATGTTCTCTTCCACACTCAACTTCCGAAACACCGACGCTTCCTGCGCCAAATAGCCAATGCCATGTTGCGCGCGTTTGTACATCGGAAATTCTGTAATGTTTAAATCGTCGAGGTAAATCGTTCCTGAATTGGGTTTGACCAACCCAACAATCATATAGAAGGAAGTCGTTTTTCCGGCACCATTCGGACCCAGTAGTCCCACAATTTCGCCTTGGTTTACCTCTACCGAAATGCCTTTTACGACCGTTCGTTTTTTATAGGTTTTAATCAGCTGTTCAGCGCGTAATTTCATAAGTTAGCAAACGTTTAGGGGACAAGGTACTACTTTTTCATCGTGTTCATCGCCCAATAAAGTGTTAAATGATTAGGGCTCTTGCGTTTCCAAAGCTTCCCAAAATTCGTAAGCACGGCGCAAATGTGGAATCACAATCGTACCCCCTACTAAAGTAGCAATTCCCATCGCTTCCATCATTTCGACCTTTGAAACCCCTTGTTTGTATGCGGTCACCAAATGGTATTTGATGCAATCATCGCAACGCAAAACGGTTGAAGCGACCAATCCTAAGAGTTCTTTGGTTTTGACATCCAAAGCCCCTTCTGCATAGGCGTTAGTGTCTAAATTGAATATGCGTTTGATAACCAAATTGTTGTCGGCCATCAATTTCTCGTTCATTTTCGAACGGTAGCTGTTAAATTCTTCTACGAGATTACTCATGCTTTTAATCTTCTTTTTTCTACTACTGCTGCAATAATTACACTGGCTTCAAATACCAAGAGCATTGGGATGGATACGGTAATCTGACTCACCACATCGGGTGGAGTAACTATAGCAGCAATAATTAATACAATAACGATGGCATACCGACGGTATTTGCGCAAAAAGGCAACCGTAATTAATCCTAATTTGGTCAAAAAGTAAATGATGACGGGCAATTCAAAAAACAATCCACTCACCAATACCGAACTCTTAATCATACTGATGTAGGATTCCAAATTGAATTCGTTCACCACTGCGGTGCTTATTTGAAACGTTGACACAAAGTTGATAGTCATCGGGATGATCACAAAATACCCAAACAACACCCCTAAAAAGAACAGAAGCGACGATACAATAATAAAGGCTTTGGCACTTTTTCGCTCTTTTTCATACAAAGCGGGACTGATAAAATTCCAAAATTGGTAAATGATATAAGGAAAGGCCAAAATGAACCCTGCCGTGATACATATCCAAATAAAGGTATTGATTTGCCCCTCCATCGAGGTGTTTTGGATTTTAAAGTCCAAATCAGTGATGCAAATGTTCTCAGCAATACCTAAATACTTTGAGGCATCACAAAAAAAACGGTACGTGACAAATTCGGCTTTCGTAGGGCCGAAAATAACGGTGTTGAATAAGAAGTCATTGACCATATAGGTGGCAAAAGCCATGATTACCGTAGCCAACGAGCACCGAACCAACACCCATCGCAACTCCTCCAAGTGTTCCATGAAGGACATATCTTTGTGTGCTTTTTTTGCCATTAGACGATGCCTTCTTTTAAAATATCATGCAAATGAATCACGCCAAGATATTGGGTGCCTTCTACCACAACCAATTGGGTAATTGCATACTGTTCCATCCGATTTAAAGCATCCACCACTAGCGTATCGGGTGCTATTGTTTTGGGGTTGATGGTCATAATATCTCGCGCTTTCCACCCCGTAATCGTTTCTGTTTTATTCAACATACGTCGAATATCCCCATCCGTAATAATTCCAATCACTTGTTCGTCTTCTAGCACAGCGGTGACTCCCAAGCGGCCTTCAGAAATGGACACAATCACTTGTTTGATATCCGAATTCGGTTCTACTACAGGACTATGAGCCGTATCGAGGAGGTCGTTTACCTTCAGTAAAAGTTTTTTTCCCAAGGCACCTCCCGGATGGTACAATGCAAAATCTTCTGCGGTAAATTGTCGCATTTCAATTAAACAAACGGCGAGAGCATCGCCCATTGCTAATTGTGCTGTAGTACTGTTGGTGGGGGCCAAATTATTGGGGTCCGATTCCCGTTCTACCCAGGTATTCAATACATAATCAGACGCTTTCCCCAAATAGGATTCAGGATTGCCCGTCATGCCTATGAGTACGTTCCCTTGACGTTTTAACAAGGGTACAAGTACTTTGATCTCGGGGCTGCTGCCGCTTTTGGAAATGCACAATACCGGGTCGCCCGGTTGCACCATGCCTAAGTCGCCATGAATCGCTTCGGAAGCATGGAGAAAGAGGGCAGGTGTACCCGTAGAATTGAGGGTTGCGACAATTTTTTGGGCAATGATGGCACTTTTTCCGATTCCTGTTATGACTAAACGTCCTTTGGTTTGAAACAGAAGTTCTACCACAGCGACAAAGGAATCATCCAGAAATTCAGCGAGTTTGGCAATCGAGACACTCTCTGATAGTAAGGTGCGTCGTGCACACTCGACTAAGGCTTCTTTCGTTATCAAAATGAAATGTTATAAAATTTGTACGTACAGAAGTTTATTGTATATTTATGGTTGCAAATTTAGATAAAAATACCTGTAACTAAAGAATGAATTCCAACGAAATTGACATCCACGTAGCGTTAAAGAAGTATTTTGGATTTTCCCAATTCAAAGGGTTGCAAGAGCGTGTGATTCGAAGTGTGATTGATAAGCAGAACACGTTTGTTATTATGCCTACTGGAGGCGGAAAGTCCCTATGTTACCAATTACCGGCCTTGATTCAGCAAGGAACCGCCATTGTGGTATCTCCCTTGATTGCTTTGATGAAAAATCAAGTCGATGCGATTCGCAGTCTTTCGGCAACCGAGGGTGTGGCGCACGTGCTTAATTCTTCCCTGAACAAAACGGAAGTTAATCAGGTGAAAAAAGATATTGCCACGGGTGTAACCAAGTTGTTGTATGTGGCCCCAGAATCACTTACAAAAGAAGAATACGTTGAGTTTTTACAATCGGTCCCTATCTCTTTTGTAGCCATTGATGAAGCGCATTGTATTTCGGAATGGGGGCATGATTTCCGTCCTGAATACCGTAATTTACGGGCTATCATCAAACAATTGGGAAATATACCCGTAATCGGTTTGACGGCAACAGCCACGCCCAAAGTGCAAGAAGATATTCTCAAAAACTTAGACATGACGGACGCTACCGTCTATAAAGCTTCGTTCAATCGACCCAATTTATTTTATGAGGTACGGACCAAAACTAAAAATGTGGAGGCCGATATCATTCGTTTTATTAAACAAAACAAAGGGAAATCGGGCATTGTCTATTGTTTGAGCCGCAAAAAAGTGGAGGAAATTGCGCAAGTATTGCAGGTGAATGGTATTAGTGCAGTGCCGTATCACGCGGGACTCGATGCAAAAACCCGTGCCAAACACCAAGATATGTTTTTGATGGAAGATGTCGAAGTGGTGGTGGCAACGATTGCGTTTGGAATGGGCATTGATAAGCCGGATGTGCGTTTTGTGATTCACCACGATATTCCAAAATCCTTAGAAAGTTATTACCAAGAAACGGGTCGTGCGGGTCGTGATGGTGGAGAAGGCCATTGTATTGCCTACTATTCCTATAAGGATGTTGAAAAACTCGAAAAGTTTATGGCCGGAAAACCCGTGGCAGAACAAGAAATAGGATTTGCGTTGCTTCAAGAAGTGGTCGCTTATGCAGAGACTTCCATGTCGCGGCGTAAATTTTTACTCCACTATTTTGGTGAAGAATTTGATGCTGAAACCGGAGAAGGCGCCGATATGGATGATAATGTGCGCAATCCCAAGTCGAAAACTGAAGCCCAAGCGCAAGTCAAAATACTTTTAGAAGTTGTGCGCGACACTAAGCATTTGTACAAGTCCAAAGAGATTGTCTTTACACTTATCGGCCGAGTCAATGCCATTATTAAAGCGCATCGCACCGATACTCAACCCTTTTTTGGGTGTGGAAAAGCATTTGACGAGCGCTATTGGATGGCACTGATTCGTCAAGTATTGGTTGACGGTTTGTTGCATAAGGATATCGAAACCTATGGCATTTTGAAAGTATCCGAAAAGGGACATGCTTTTATCGCCTCACCGTTTTCTTTTATGATGTCAGAAGACCATGAGTACAGTGAAAGTGAGGATGAAACGATTGTAGCCGCTTCCAAAGCGACTGGAACTGCCGATGAAGCCTTAATGGCTATGCTGAAAGAGTTGCGTAAAAAAGTAGCCAAACAATTGGGCGTGCCTCCGTTTGTGGTGTTTCAGGATCCCTCCTTGGAAGATATGGCGCTAAAATATCCGATCACCATTGACGAATTGACCAATATTCATGGGGTAGGCGAGGGGAAAGCGAAAAAGTACGGTAAAGATTTTGTAGCGTTGATTGCCCGCTATGTTGACGATAATGAGATTATTCGTCCCGATGATTTGGTCGTGAAATCTACAGGAGCCAATTCCTCCAACAAATTGTATATTATTCAAAATATCGACCGAAAATTGTCCCTCGAAGATATTGCCTCCGCCAAAGGCATGAATATGGATGCATTAATGAAAGAAATGGAGCAGATCGTCTATTCGGGAACGAAGTTGAATATTGGATATTGGATTGATGAAATACTCGATGAAGACCAACAAGAGGAGATTCATGAGTACTTTATGGAGTCCGAAACTGATCGAATTGAAGATGCTCTACGCGAGTTTGACGGCGACTATGATATTGAAGAACTACGGTTGATGCGTATTAAATTTATCAGTGAAGTAGCCAATTAGGCATAAATTAGGCATAAAGTTTGGAACCGCAATTCAACCCATTGAGTTGCGGTTTTTTTATTTCATAATTCATAATTCATAATTCATAATTCATAATTCATAATTTCATTCATACACCTCCCCCCGGTGCGGTTTCAATGCATCCCGTACCACAATCATATGCGATTCAGGAACCACTATGTAGGCGATGGCGTGCATTTCATGAAAAATTTCAAACCCGGTTATTTCAAGCGGTAACTTTTCTATATGAATATATTCTTTTAAATGAATTTCATGATGTTCTGCGGTTTTTGCCGAGGCAGGTCCCCGAAAATCCCAAATGAGTTTGATGTTGCGATTCATTAAGTATTTAATTTTCAGTAGTTATGGTTTTTTTATATATTTGAAAAAACAAACTAAACCAATGAAACAAAAGTACATTTTAATTCTATTATTTATGCTCCTTTGCATAAATCAAAGTCAGGCTCAAGGAAACTACACGGTCAATACATTTCCTTATGTCCCATTTCAAGGGTCTATGACCAATATCAATACCAATGATGACATGTGTTCGGGATTGATTCCACTTCCTTTTTCGTTTGATTACTACGGGGCAACTTACAATCAATTGGTTATCAGTACCAATGGGTATGTTGATTTTCGAAGCACAAGTGCCAACCTTGGATCGCCCTTTGCTTTTACGCAAAACGTACCTGCGACTAATTTTCCTGTGAAAAATTCTATTCTTGGGGCGTATCAAGATTTGTATAACACGACAGGAGGATTTATTGGATATGGAACCTATGGTACGGCTCCTTATCGAAAATTTATAGTGTATTATTTTCAAAATGCTTTATTTGCTTGTTCAACCCGACGCAGTACATTTCAAATTGTTTTACATGAAACATCAAATCTTATCGATGTCATTCTTATCGACAAACAAGCGTGTCCTAACTCCAATGCTGGTCGAACAGTAACGGGACTCATTGATGCTACTGGTGCTAATGGAATTACACCTCCAGGGCGTAATACCGGATTTTGGGCCGCAGCTCAAGAGGCATGGCGATTTGAACGACCTGGCTATTTTGCCAATTATAGTTATGTAGTATGTGACCCGAATAACGATGGTATCGGTGAATACCTTTTGGCAACCCTTCGCAATGATTTGGTTCCCACCAATCCCTCTTCGGTTGTTTTGTATGAAACATTAACCGATGCAACGGCTCAGGCCAATCCAATCGGTGGAGCTATGTATACTTCGCTTTCATCCAATCAAGTGATTTATGCGGCCTTTAACGGGCAAATTAAAACCGTGACTTTACAAGCTATTGATTGTGCCCTTGATGTAGATGCTGATACTGTGCCTACAGCGTTAGAGGATTTGAATGGCGATACGAATTTGGCTAACGATGATACCGATCGAGATGGAATTCCAAATTACAGCGATAATGATGATGACGGAGATATGATTCTTACGAATTTAGAATACGTTTTCCCTCGAATGAATGCCAATACCGCGCAAACCGCTGCAGTATTAGATACCGATGCCGATGGTATTCCTAATTATTTGGATCAAGATGATGATGGTGATGGCGTGTTAACCTATATGGAAGATTACAATGGGAATGGGAATCCCGCCGATGATGATACTAATGGCAATGGAACTCCCGATTATATGGAAAGTAATGTAGCTTTAGGGACCACCGAACTCACAGCAGGAGTAGCAGGGGTTTATCCCAATCCAGTACAAGATGTGTTGTATATTCAAAATGAGCAAAATGTAACCCTTCAATCAATATCGATTTACAACGTACAAGGAACACTAGTAAAAAATATTGCCAAAGCGACAACGGTATCTTCCATTCCGGTGAGTGACTTGGCTTCGGGGTTGTATTTGATTCAATGGACCACGGACAAAGGGGTTTCCACTACGAAGTTTATAAAACAATAACACTTTTATAATTATCTTAAAAAAGTCGGTTGAATTACCGACTTTTTTTATATTACAAAAAATATCGCCCATGAACTTTCGTATAATAGGTGTTGCATTTCTGTTTACACTATTTGGAATGGCCCAAGAGCTAACATTAAATCGCGCCAACGGTTTAGCACGTTTGCCCCTAAAATGTTTGCAACAAGAATATCCCAATAAGTTAAATCAACTACTCATCGACGCTACCGAATTGGGTTCACCAAAAACCTTACATCCCGCCTTTTACGGTTGTTTTGATTGGCATTCGGCCGTGCATGGACATTGGAGCTTGGTTTACTTATTAAATCATTTTCCGCAATTGGAACATAGAAATTTAATTATCGAAAAGTTGCAAACCAATTTGAGTAAAGCCAACATCGATGCGGAAATGGCTTACCTTTCCAAAAAGCATGAGAAATCGTTTGAACGAACCTATGGATGGGCCTGGGTGTTGAAGTTGCAGATGGAATTAGAACGTAGTAATAATCCCGCCTTGATTGCTTTGGGGGAAAACCTTAAACCGCTTTCTCAATTGTTGTGCGAGCGCTATATTGAATTTTTACCCAAACTAAATTATGCTCTTCGCGTAGGCACGCATACCAACACGGCTTTTGGAATGGCTTTGGCCTGGGATTACGCCATTTATTCCAACAATCTCGCTTTACAAAAAAGTTTACATGACAATGCGCTTCGTCTTTTTATAAACGATCAAAATTGTCCTTTTGCATGGGAGCCAAGTGGAACAGATTTCTTGTCGCCTTGTATGGAGGAAATCGGATTAATGCAACGGATTATGGAACCTAATGCTTTTTTGAAATGGTTAAAGACATTTGCTCCCGATTTATTTCGTAAAAGTTATACCTGGGAACCGGGCAAGGTAAGCGATCGCACCGACGGTCATCTCGTGCATTTAGATGGTTTAAATTTTAGTCGGGCGTGGAATTTATACCGATTGAGTCAAGCTTTTCCCAAAGCGCTAGGACATCTGAAGGCCATTGCGCAACAACACCTTACCTTTTCATTGACCGCTATTGTAGATGGAAACTACGAAGGCGAACATTGGTTGGCGTCTTTTGCTTTGTATGCTTTTGAAGCCCAAGGAACGTTAGAAAAGTAGTACTTTTGCCTCATGCCACGAGAACTTCAATTTCAAGTCACCCCCGAAGTCGCCGCACAACCTGAATTGCTTCAGCAACATGTTGCCCGTCTCATGCACGTAGGTGTAAAAGATATTCAACATGTTATCGTTCGAAAACGGAGTATCGACGCCCGTCAACGCGCCATAAAAATCAATATTAAGGCAAACGTTTATTTCCAAGGAGAAGCCATCACCGAAGAGGAGGTTCGCTTACCCGACTACCCTAATGTGGCCCACAAAACCCCTGTTATCATTGTTGGAGCGGGTCCCGCGGGATTGTTTGCCGCCTTGCAGTTAATCGAATTAGGTTTAAAACCCATCGTGGTGGAGCGCGGGAAGGATGTTCGCGGTCGCCGACGGGACTTGAAAGCCATCAATCGTGATCATGTGGTGGATGAAGATTCCAATTATTGTTTTGGCGAAGGAGGGGCAGGAACCTATTCGGATGGGAAATTGTATACGCGTTCAAAAAAGCGAGGCGATGTCGATCGTATTCTTCGATTGTTGGTGGGTTTTGGCGCTTCCCCCGAAATTTTGGTCGAAGCCCATCCGCACATTGGTACCAATAAATTACCCCAAATTATCCAAGATATTCGCGAAGCCATTATCCATTTTGGGGGCGAAGTGTTGTTTGAATCTCGCGTGACCGATATTTTGGTTGCGAATGGCGAAGTGCAAGGGGTTCAACTCCAAAATGGGCATCGTTTGGAAGCGAGAAAACTGATTTTAGCAACAGGCCATTCGGCACGCGATATTTTTGAATTACTCGATAGAAAAAAAATTCTTATTGAAGCCAAGCCCTTTGCATTAGGAGTTCGCGCAGAACATCCGCAAACGTTAATTGACCAAATTCAATATTCCTGTGATTTTCGCGGGGAATTTTTACCGCCGGCTCCATATGCGATTGTCAAGCAAGTCAACGGGCGCGGGATGTATTCGTTTTGTATGTGTCCGGGAGGCGTGATAGCCCCGTGTGCCACGAGTCCGGGAGAAGTGGTAACCAACGGTTGGTCGCCCTCCAAACGCGATCAAGCAACAGCCAACTCGGGTATTGTCGTTGAATTGCGTTTAGAGGATTTCAAACCCTTTGCCAAGTTTGGCCCTTTGGCCGGTATGGAATTTCAAAAAGATATCGAGCAGCGTGCTTTTCGTTTGGCGGGTCAAACGCAGAAAGTTCCTGCCCAACGCATGGTGGATTTTTCGCAAAAGAAAAATTCGGTTGCTATTCCTAAAACCTCCTATGTACCCGGTACCACTTCGGTAGAGTTGGGTGAGGTTTTTCCACCTTTTTTAACCCAAATTATGCGCGAAGGATTTGTGCAATTTGGCCAATCGATGAAAGGCTATTTTACCAATGACGCCATTTTACATGCCCCCGAGAGTCGAACATCCTCACCGGTGCGGATTCCCCGTGATCCGATTACCCTAGAACATCTTCAAATCAAAGGGTTGTATCCTTGTGGCGAAGGTGCTGGCTATGCCGGGGGAATTATTTCTGCGGCTATTGATGGGGAGAAATGTGCGCTTAAAATCGCTGAATCATTTACCTAAAAAATACCCCAAAGAGTAGCTAACTTTTTGGGGTAAATAGATTATTGCGTTTTTTTATTTTTCAACCGATCTTTAAATACCTTTTCAAACTTTTCCACTTTGGGGCGAACGACCATTTGGCAATAGGGTTTGTTGGCGTTGTTGGCGTAGTAATTTTGATGGTATTCTTCAGCCGCCCAGAATTTTTTGAGGGGTTCTAATGTTGTTACAATTTTGGACGGATACACGTTTCGGAAGTTCAATTCGTCAATCAGCGCTTGTGCCTCCTTTTTTTCATCCTCATTTTTATAAAAAATTACCGAACGGTATTGGGTACCCACATCGGCTCCTTGTCGGTTCAACGTTGTGGGGTCGTGTACGGTAAAGAACACTTGATAAATTTCATCCAAACTGGTTACGTTGGGATTGTAGGTGATTTCTACTACCTCTGCGGCTCCCGTTCTACCGGTACAGACTTCTTCGTAACTCGGATTCTCCACGGTGCCTCCTGCATAGCCAGAAACCACTTTTTCTACGCCATTCAAGTTTTGGTATACGGCTTCCACACACCAAAAACAGCCGCCTCCCAAGACTACCGTTTTCAATTGCGCTGCTTTTTCTGCCGAATCGGGTACAAAATCAAGCGAAACGGCATTCATACAATAGCGTTTTCCTGTGGGTTCGGGTCCGTCATCAAACAAGTGTCCCAAGTGGCTGTCACAACGACTGCACAAGGCTTCAATCCGTTGCATACCGTAGGAATTATCAGGTCGGAACCAGATGCTTTTGGGATTGTCTTGTTCAAAGAAACTCGGCCAACCGCAACTGCTGACAAATTTTTGCTGGGAACGGAACAGTTTATTCCCACAAGCCGCACAATAATAGGTGCCTTTGGTTTCACTTTTCCACATTGACCCCGTGAAGGCACGTTCGGTATCGGCATGGCGCGCTACCTCATAAAGGTCGGGGGGGAGCACTTTTTTCCATTCGGCATCTGACAAAACGAGTTTGCTTGTGTCTGTGTTTGAGTAATACGGATTTTCGGGTTTTTGAATTGTATTTTCCATCGTCGTTTTTTTTGTTTTTTGAGATTGTTGCGGCTGATTTTGACCACAAGAGGTTGTGGTAAATAAGCTTACACTGAGTAATAAAATATATATTTTTTTCATGTTTTCAACGCTTTACAGTACAAATGTATCAAGCAATTACGTATCAAACCGTAATTTAGTTTATAAAGCACGATGCTTTAAGGAAAGTTTAACGCTTGTTTGTAAAGCTTCGACAAAATTACACGAGAATTGTTGTACTTTTGACCCTAGACATCCCGTTATGAAAGAAGAACAAGTCATTTTAGTCAACGCCAACGATGAGCCCATTGGTTTGATGAACAAGTTGGAAGCCCACGAAAAAGCCGTGTTGCATCGTGCTTTTTCTGTTTTTGTATTAAATGATAAAAATGAAGTGATGTTGCAACAACGGGCGCATCACAAATACCATTCTCCATTGCTGTGGACCAATACCTGTTGTAGTCATCAACGCGCAGGTGAAACCAATATTCAGGCGGGCAAAAGACGTTTGGAAGAGGAAATGGGATTTGTAACCGAATTAAAGGAGTTGTTCCATTTTATCTATAAAGCGCCTTTCGATAATGGGTTGACCGAACACGAACTGGATCACGTGATGATCGGGTATTACAACGGCGAACCGGCCATTAATCCAGAAGAAGTAGAAGGTTGGAAATGGATGGATATCGAGGCCATTCGCAAAGACATGAAAAACCATCCTGATCGTTATACCGTATGGTTTAAAATCATATTTGACGAATTTTATCATTACCTCGAAGACCATAAATTATAATTATGCGCGTTACTGTATCCCGAAAAGCCCACTTCAACGCTGCGCATCGTTTGTTTCGAAAAGATTGGACGATGGAGCAAAACCAAGCGGTGTTTGGTAAATGTAATAATCCCAATTTTCACGGACATAACTACGAACTTATTGTTTCTGTTACCGGAGAAATTGACCCTGAAACGGGGTATGTCATTGATGTGAAAATTATTTCCGACTTGGTGAAAACCCTAGTGGAAGAGGCGTTTGACCACAAAAACCTCAATTTGGATGTCCCAGAATTTCAAGATTTGAATCCAACCGCCGAGAACATTGCCGTTGTGATTTGGCATAAATTGCGTCCTCATATCGGTTTGGATAAAGATTTAGAAGTGGTGTTGTATGAAACCCCACGTAATTTTGTCACGTATAAAGGCATTTAATCATGGCATTACGAAAGGGTTCATTGGTTCCTAATTTTACAGCAACAGATAGTCAGGGAGAACAATTCGATAGCGCCACGGTTTTCGGGAAGCAATGGGTTGTGCTCTTTTTTTACCCAAAAGATGATACGCCAGGTTGTACCACACAAGCCTGTGCTTTTCGCGATCGCTACCAAGATTTTACCGATTTGGGCGCGGTAGTCATAGGTGTGAGCTCTGATGGTGTTGCTTCTCATGTGCGTTTTCAAAGCAAATACAAACTTCCGTTTACACTATTGGCCGATACCCAAAAGAAAATCCGAACCTTGTTTGGTGTCCCTAAGGATTTATTGGGTTTGGTAGACGGTCGCGCGACTTATGTTATCGGTCCCGATCAAAAGATTCACTATATTTTTGATTCGATAAGTGGAAGTGGCCACATGGAGCGTGCCTTAGCTTTTCTGAAAAGTAAGGTTTAACCTCATTTATCACTTACAATACAACTATCTCCCTATTTTTGTATTATTCATACAAACACTATGCATTGGTATCCTTTGGTTTTCAAACCCATAATTAAAGAACGAATTTGGGGCGGAACAAAATTACGTGACATTTTACACAAAACTATTGTTTCTGACATTTCAGGTGAGAGTTGGGAAATTTCAACGGTTCCAGGCGATGTGAGTGTAGTTGCCAATGGAGCGCTTGAAGGAACCGATTTAAATGCGGTAGTTGCCCTCGATCCAGAAGCGGTTTTAGGGAAGAAAGTGGTGGCACAATTTGGCGATCAATTCCCATTATTATTTAAGTTTTTGGATGCCCGTGAGGATTTATCCATTCAGGTACACCCCAATGATGCTTTGGCTAAAGAACGTCACAATTCCTTTGGTAAAACGGAAATGTGGTATGTGATGCAAGCCGATCCCGGTGCACAATTGATCGTAGGATTCAAAGAGGATTCCAATGTCGAAGCCTATCAAACCGCCTTGGCACAACATCAAGTAGTGGATTTGTTGGCGAAACATTCGGTGCAAAAAGGAGAAGTTTTTTTCTTAGAAACAGGGACGGTACATGCCATTGGAGCAGGGACATTGATTGCCGAAATCCAGCAAACCTCTGATATCACCTACCGTATTTATGATTTTGATCGAAGGGATGCTCAAGGGAATCTCCGGGAATTGCATACTGAATTGGCATTGGATGCGATAAATTACCAGCATACGGAAAGTAAAAAAGCTTATGCCCAAAACACGAATGTATCCAACGTGATGGTCGATTGTCCCTACTTTACGACTTCTTTTATTCCGTTGACCGATACAGCAAGTGTTCATTGTACGCACGATTCTTTTACCGTTCTCATGGTGATGGAGGGCGATTGCGCGCTTTTGTATGGAGATAAAAAGATGGAAGTAACAAAAGGAACAACGATTTTATTGCCCGCAGCTTTAGGGACGGTCCAGTTGAAGGGGAATGCCGAATTGTTAGAAATCACAATTTCCTAACACCATTCCGAAGATAATCCTTACCTTTGCCCAAATTTAAAATACCAAGCATTATGGGCAGTGTAAGAAACTTAAAAAAAGACATTAACTACGTATTGGGGGATATCATTGAAGCCGTTTATTTGTTGGAAATGACCACCGCAGGCAAACCAACTGAACCCACCCAAGCCATTATCACAGAAGCTTTAGTGGCTTTTGATGATTTGATGACTAAAGTGAATGCCAAAAACGTTGAAAATAGAAAAGAGCATTTCAAGCAAATCAATACTGAATTGGAAGCTGCTGCGAATCAGTTGGTTGATAAAATCAACGCGTTATAAGACTGATTTTTTTCCAAAAAGTGATGGAATTATTTTGGAGAATTCAAATTCAAATTTATATTTGCATCACAATACACCGCCGGTGTAGCTCAGCTGGCTAGAGCAGCTGATTTGTAATCAGCAGGTCGTGGGTTCGAGTCCCTCCATCGGCTCAGTTTTAAGGAACACCTAAGTGTTCCTTTTTTTATTTATGAAAGGGATGAGAAGTTTATCCCGAGTAACGCAGTGGATTCGGGGAGTCCCTCCATCGGCTCTTCAAAGGAACACAAATGTGTTCCTTTTTTTTTGAATGGGTAGAGAAACACAATTGTGTTTCTCTACCTACACAATTGTGTTTCTCTACCAACCTAAATATAAAAAGGCTCCGCATTGGGGAGCCTTTTTTGTATATAGGTCATCGAATTATTTTCGAGCGATGACTTTTTCACAAGCCGCTACAATTGAAGCGCTGTTTAAGCCATATTTTTCCATTAACTGTTCGGGTGTACCGCTTTCTCCAAACGAATCTTTAACAGCGACAAATTCTTGCGGAGCAGGGTGGTGTAAAACCAAGGTTCGCGCCACACTCTCGCCCAAGCCGCCCAAGAAATTATGTTCCTCAGCAGTTACAACGCAACCCGTTTTGGCCACCGACTTTAAAATCGCTTCTTCATCCAACGGTTTAATCGTGTGAATATTGATTACTTCCGCCGATATTCCGCGTGCTTCAAGGGCTTCTGCGGCAACCAATGCTTCCCAAACTAAATGTCCTGTTGCGATAATGGTTACATCGGTTCCTTCATTCAATACGATCGCTTTTCCAATGATAAAAGGTTCGTCTGCCGGTGTAAAGTTAGGCACTACAGGACGTCCAAATCGCAAATAAGCCGGGCCATGATGATCGGCCAAGGCCAAAGTCGCCGCTTTTGTTTGGTTATAGTCACAGGTATTGATAACGGTCATTCCGGGTAGCATTTTCATCAAACCAATATCTTCAAGAATTTGGTGCGTGGCGCCATCTTCTCCTAAGGTCAATCCGGCATGCGAGGCACAAATTTTGACATTTTTATCGGAATAGGCTACCGATTGACGAATTTGGTCATAGACGCGACCGGTTGAGAAATTGGCAAAGGTTCCCGTAAACGGAATTTTCCCACCAATAGTCAACCCTGCGGCAATACCAATCATATTGGCTTCAGCAATTCCCACTTGGAAAAAGCGTTCGGGGTGGTTTTTTTTGAAATCGTCAAACTTTAACGAGCCAATTAAATCGGCACATAAAGCGACCACATTTTCGTTTTTCTGACCCAATTCGGTCATCCCTGCGCCAAATCCGGAGCGGGTATCTTTACTTCCTGTATTTTCGTATTTTTTCATGATGTGTTGCCAATTAATAGTCTCCTAACGTTGCTGGATTTTGCGCCAAACCACTTTCTAGTTGCGCATCATTGGGCGCTTTTCCGTGCCAAGCGTGGGTATGCATCATAAAGTCGACACCATTCCCCATTTCGGTATACAATAAAACGGCTACCGGTTTTCCTTTCCCCGTTTTCGCTTTGGCTTCCTTCATCCCGGCTAAAATCGCTTCGATGTTGTTTCCCTCTTTGATTTCCAAAACGTCCCAATCAAAGGCTTCAAATTTAGCACGTAAATTCCCCAATGACATGACATCCTCGGTTGAACCGTCAATTTGTTGCCCATTGTAATCTACTGTTGCAATGAGGTTGTCTACCTTTTTGGCCGAAGCATACATGATGGCTTCCCAATTTTGACCTTCTTGTAATTCACCGTCCCCTGTTAAAATATAGACTAATTTGTTGTCTTTATTTAATTTCTTGGCTTCTGCTGCACCAAGGGCAACCGAAAGTCCCTGACCCAATGATCCTGAAGCCATTCGGATTCCGGGAAGTCCTTCGTGGGTGGTAGGGTGCCCTTGTAAACGGGAGTTTAATTTTCGGAAGGTGGCCAATTCTTCCACTGAAAAATACCCGCTTCGTGCGAGTACACTGTAAAAAACAGGAGAAATATGACCATTAGACAGGAAGAAAATATCTTCCCCAATCCCGTTCATATCAAATCCTTCTTTGCGTTCCATCACCTCTTGAAAAAGGCATACTAAAAACTCAGCACAACCCAAAGAACCCCCTGGATGACCTGAATTTACAGCATGTACCATACGAAGGATGTCGCGACGTACTTGTGTTGTTAAATCGTGTAGTTGTTGCATGTTAGACATTGTTGTGGTATTAAAATGTGGCACAAAAGTACACCGATTCT
>CANHRI010000036.1 GCA_947463515.1 Flavobacteriaceae bacterium | reverse complement strand
TCTTCCTGACTCAATACGGCATCAGCAGACGCTAAGGGCTCTAGCGTTAGGCCCGATAATTCAATACCCGAACTTTGTACACATCGCCCAATATTTCGGATGGAAGACGCTTGTCCTACGACCACATGGAAACTCGCTTCCAAGCGACCGCCATACATCCCGATAGGCTCTTTGATGTCGGATTGACCGTCAATCTTGAACTCTTGCGGCAACACGTGAATAATCTCTTCCCCAGGCAACATCGCCAAACGACTTACTTGATCGACCAACAATTGAATATCCTTTTCGCTAATCACCTCCTCTGGATTGCTGCGAATCAAATAATCGGTATGCTGGATGCTACGTATGTGCTGTCCTGCTATCCCAACGACTACATCATTGATTTTGTAACCGGAATTCTCCTCGGCTTCCAATACCGCTTGTTGGATCGATTGAATGGTTTGGGTAATGTTGTTGACAACCCCACGGGAAACGCCCAAACTCTTGGCTTTTCCTACGCCCAAAATTTCCAATTTCCCATACTCGTTTCTCTTTCCGATCATGGTCACAATCTTGGTTGTTCCAATATCTAATCCTACGGCAATGCTTTCTTTCGGGTTCATAGTTCAAAAATGGTCACTTACTGTTTGTTTATCGGGTGCATACAACTTGGTGGATAAACCGTAAATTGATGCGTTTATATTTTTCTAGTGTACTGTCTTTTACCGCTTTTTGGAAGAAGGCTTTATAATTTAAAAACTTTCGCTCCGGGTGCACCAATTGCCCAAATTCAATAACGAATGGGTGATTGCGCGAGGTCATTTCCAGACTTTTATCGTTTAAAACGCGTACACTAATGATATTCTTTTTCAAAAATGGATCCTTCTGTACCATCGCCATTACAGCGGTAAGCTTTGGCAACACTTCATTCGTGATTGATCCAGTCAGCAATGGAACTCGAGCTGCGTAATGAGTGGATAAAGGCATTTGTTTTCCATTTTTATCCAAATAAAACGACGTTTCGCCTACCATAACGCGCGCTACTGGCGTTCGTTGCACGACTTCAGCCCGCAACACTCCGTCAACACTAACGTAAACCTCTGATTTCTCAACCATTGGATTTTGATTGACAGAAGACTCCAATTTATCCAAATTTAATTGCTCTTTAGTAATGCTTCGCAGGTCACTTTTATTTTCTATTAACAATTTATTAACCGTTTCCTGGCGCATAAAACTGTTGCTTTCTCCTATAAAAACAACTTCTGTTTTTTGAAGGGATCGACGGCCATTGCGCAGCGAGGAAAAAGCATACAAAAACCCCGCCAGTCCTAGGATAAGCACCAATCGAATGGTGGACCAAGTGTTGCTATTTATTCCCATATTTTTTTAATTTCTGGAACCATTTCACCAATATCGCCAGCCCCTATCGTCACCAATACGGGAGCATTAATTTGCGGGATTTGCAACATAAGTTCTTCCTTGCTCAAAAGTCTTACATTAGAAAGCGTCATCTTACCCATTAACCAAGCTGATGTTACCCCTTCGATAGGCAATTCACGAGCGGGATAAATGTCCAATAAAACCACCTCATCAAACTGGGATAAACTAGCTGCAAAACCATCAATAAAATCTTGCGTTCGGCTAAACAAATGGGGTTGAAAAATAGCCGTCACCTTTTTTCCGGGATACAATTCGCGTACCGCTTGATGTACCGCATTAATTTCTGTAGGGTGATGCGCATAATCGTCAATAAATACCTTCTCTTGGGTTTTTATTTGATACGAAAAACGGCGTTGTACCCCTTGAAATGAAGCCAAAGCTTTAGCAATGGCAACGGTTGGGGTACCGTACGTGTAGGCCATTGCTAAAGCAGTTAAGGCATTCATCAAATTGTGATGCCCTGGTAATCCAAAGGCAATATTGTAAATCGTTTCTGTTGGTGTTTTAACATCAAAAACATAGGCGCTGTTTTCCACCCGAATATGATGTGCGACAAAATCGGCTTCTTCATTAATCCCCAAGGTTGTTCCCTCCAACGGCAACCCTATGGGAATAAACAAATGCTTTGGATTGGGAACTTTAGCAGCAAATTCTCGGAAGGATTCCTCTATAGCTGAGGCATCTCCATAGATATCCAAATGGTCGGCATCCATCGAAGTTACACAGGCCAAATCAGGATGTAAATGCAAAAAGGAGCGGTCAAACTCATCGGCTTCCACCACCGAAAGTGTTTTTCCTTGTCCAATCAAATTGGAATGGTAATTTTCTACAATTCCTCCCAAAAAGGCGGTCACATCGGCACCGCTTTCATAAAGAATATGACCCAAAATACTTGACGTAGTCGTTTTTCCGTGCGTTCCTGCCACTGCAAAACAATAGGTTCCTTGGGTAATTAAGCCTAAAACTTCTGCCCGCTTTTTGATGACAAAGCCTTTTTCTACCAAATAGTTCCACTCCGCATGATTTTTGGGAATGGCGGGTGTAATGACCACCAGTGTAGTGTCTTTCGTAAAAGACGGCGGAATCGCTGCTATAGAATCTTCGAAATGAATAGGCATACCTCCTGCAACCAACTCATCCGTGAGACGTGTAGGCGTTTTATCGTAACCCGCAACTTTTTTCCCAATGAATTGAAAATAACGCGCTAAGGCACTCATCCCGATGCCTCCGATCCCGATAAAATAGACGTTATGGATTTGGTTTAGATTCATGTTAATGTTAAAATTCAATGTCAATCTCAAAAATCAATCTCAAAAATCAATGGCGATGATATTCATTACTATGACTCTTTTCATTTTTATTGCAATTGTCATTTTTTAATTGTCATTGCTATTGCTATTGTATCAGTTTTATTATTTCTTCAACGATATCAAGGGTAGCATTGGGTTTTCCCAAAGGTTTCATGGCACTACTCAATTGCTGTTGGAGCGTTTCATTTTGAATCAAATCGGTAAAAGTAGACTCGAAGCGTTCCTCCAGTTCAGATTCCCGTAACAAGAGCGCACCGCCTTTATCGACAATCGCTTTGGCATTTTTGGTTTGATGGTCTTCGGCAACATTGGGCGAAGGAATAAACAACGTTGGTTTTCCAACCAAACACAATTCTGAAACCGAAGAAGCGCCTGCTCGCGAAATCACCACGTCGGCCGCGGCATAAATCAAATCCATTCGGTCAATAAACGCAGTCACTTTCACATTCGGTTTTTCATTCAAATGCTTGTATTCTTCAAAATAGAGTTTTCCACATTGCCAATACACTTGAACCCCTTGTTCCAACAAAAAATCAAGTTCTTTCGCCAACAATTGGTTAATGCGACGAGCGCCTAAACTTCCGCCAAGCACCAGTAGCGTTTTCTTATTGGAGTCTAGTTTAAAATACGATTGCCCTTCTTCCCGTTTATCCGACAATTCAAGCAAATCTTGACGCACGGGATTCCCTGTAAAAACAATTTTCTCTTTGGGAAAAAAGCGTTCTAAGTTTTCATACGCCACACAAATCGCATTGGCCTTTTTACTCAACAATTTATTGGTAATGCCAGGATAGGAATTTTGCTCTTGAATCAAGGTAGGAATGCCTTTACTATTGGCCATTTGCAATAAAGGTCCGCTAGCAAATCCCCCTGTACCGATTACCACATCGGGTTGAAAACGATTCAAAATACGTCGGGACTTCCATAAACTGCTCAACAATTTAAACGGAAACATCATGTTTTGCAGCGTGAGTTTACGTTGTAATCCAGCAATCCACAATCCTTCGATGGAATACCCAGCTTGAGGTACTTTCTGCATTTCCATTTTATCCTCGGCGCCCACAAAAAGAAATTCAGCGTTTGGAAAGCGTTGTTTTAAAGCATTCGCAATGGCAATGGCCGGATAAATATGTCCGCCAGTTCCCCCACCACTTAAAATGAATTTATACTTTTTCATGGCTAACGATTTAAAACAGCATTCATGGGATTATCTTCTTCATTTTGTCCTTGGCTTCCAACACGTTCAGCTTCTTCTTCCAACAATTGCTTGTCAATCAAGCGTTGTAAAGCTTTCTCACGATGTTGTTTATCGGCTTCTTCTTGGGCAATTTCTTCCTCTTTTTTGGTCACACTCAAAATAATACCCAAAGCAATACAGGTCATCCATACCGAACTACCTCCCGAACTTATTAAGGGAAGGGTTTGTCCTGTAACGGGTAACAATTCAACCGCTACCGCCATATTGATTAACGCTTGAAAAACAATCGGAAAACCGAGACCGATGACGACCAATTTGCCAAAGAGCGTATTGGCTTTGTGTGAGGCTACCACAAATCGAAACAGCAAGAGCATGTAAAAAAACAATATCGTCAATCCGCCCATCAAACCGTATTCTTCAACGATAATGGCATAGATAAAATCGGAAGAAGATTGAGGTAGAAAGTTTTTTTGCACACTTTTTCCAGGCCCCAACCCATAGACATTTCCTGAAGCAATAGCGATTTTGGCTTTTTCTATTTGATAATCATCCTCACCGGGTTTGTCGGAGGTAAAATTTTCAATACGACTCTTCCATGTATCGACGCGGTTGGGGAAGGCTTTTGGAAAAGCAATGACTAGCAGTACAAAAAACGAAGCTGCCGCCACCGCCAAGGCCAAAATAAGTCCGATATATTTCAACGGATATTTCCCAATAAATGCGATCATTAGCACCATAGCAAACAACAAGGCCGCCGTGGAGAAGTTGGCCGGAAAAATCAATCCTAGGGTAATAAACACTGGAACCCACAATTCAACTAACGAACTCTTAAAAGTAAGCGGTGTTTCCCGTGTTTTGGAGAGATAGCGTGCCACATAAACGTACAACACTATCGCGGCAAAGGTCGAAGTTTGGAACGAAATGCCTAGAAAGGGAATTTGAATCCAACGACTCGCATTGGCACCATCGATTACGGTTCCTTTAATGAGTGTATAGCCCAACAAAACCCAGACAACGGGCAGGATAAAAATCGACAACCCACGAAAATAGTGGTAGGGTACTTTGTGAACTTTGTAAATAATAAAAAACCCAATGATGATATGCACCGCATGTTTAACCAAATACGTGAGCGTGTTTCCCGTACCATGTCGCATGTAGGCCAAATTACTACTGGCGCTAAATACTGGCATAAAGGAAAACACCGCCAAGAAGGCGACCAGCGCCCAAATGACTTTATCTCCGTGTAAGCTGTTAATCAGGTTTTTCATGGGTTATTTTATTTTCTATCCTAAATACGAACCGAGCAATTGATTGTCTACTTGCATTGAAACGACAGCAATGCAGAATGGCATGTAACCTTTTGTATCTCGGTTCCTTCTGCAACCTCTTGTAAAAATTGATTCTTGAGTCAAAAACCTCAAGTGAGCTTTTACAATAGGGGTGTATATTTATAAATTCCGAACGGCATCTTTGAACTGACGTCCGCGGTCTTCATAGTTTTCAAACAAGTCAAAACTCGCACATGCAGGAGACAAAAGCACCGTATCGCCTTTTTCGGCAATGTGTTTGGCAGTATTCACGGCATCGCTCATATTATCAACTTCCACCATAATGTCTACTACATTTCCGAAAGCATCGATGATTTTTTTATTTTCAACTCCCAAGCAAATAATGGCTTTCACTTTTTCATGAACCAAAGCCATCAATTCGGTATAATCATTCCCTTTATCAACGCCCCCTACAATCCACACCGTAGGTGTAGTCATGCTTTCCAAGGCAAAATAGGTCGCATTGACATTGGTCGCCTTACTATCGTTGATGTATTGTACATTTTGGATTTTCAACACTTTTTCCAAACGGTGTTCTACCCCCTGGAAATTGGACAAACTCTCCCGAATGGTTTGTTTGCGAATACGCATGAGTTGCGCCACAGAGGTCGCTGCCATTGCGTTTTTTAAATTGTGTTTTCCTTCCAATGAAATTTGAGCAGTTTCCATCATGAACTCCTCTTGGTTGATGTTGATTTCCATAGTTTTGTCGTTTAAATAAGCTCCGTTTTTGAGCACTTGCGTCACCGAAAACGGAATGGGTTTTGCTTTGATTTTATTGTTTTGGAGCCACTGGCTAATGGCTTCGTCATCGTTGTCGTAAATGAGGTAATCGTCCTCGGTTTGATTCATCGTTATCCGAAATTTGGAAGCGATATAGTTTTCATACTTGTACTCATAGCGGTCCAAATGATCGGGGCTAATGTTGGTAATGATCGCAATATGGGGTTTGTAATGCACGATGCCATCCAACTGGAAGCTGCTTAATTCAAGCACATAGCAATCGAAGTTTTCTTCGGCCACTTGCCATGCAAAACTTTTCCCGATATTTCCACCCAAGCCCACATTCAATCCACCTTCTTTAAGCAAATGATAGGTGAGCATCGTGGTGGTCGTTTTGCCATTGCTCCCTGTAATTCCGATAGTAATCGCATCGGTGAAGGGGTAGGCAAACTCGATTTCTGAAATCACGGGGATCCCTTTTTCCACCAACTTCTTTACAATCGGCGCTTTATCGGGAATCCCTGGGCTTTTCATCACCACATCGGCGTTGAGAATCAAATCTTCCGTGTGTTGGTTGTCTTCCCACGGAATGGTGTATTGTGTAAGAACGTCTTTATAATTTTGCTTGATCGCTCCAAAATCGGACACAAACACATCGTATCCTTTTTTCTGACCCAAAATGGCAGTTCCAACGCCACTTTCGCCCCCACCAAGCACAACCAATCGTTTCATTCTAGCGTAATTTTAAAGTGACAATAGCGACAATGGCGAGCATAATCGTAACAATCCAAAAGCGGGTTACAATTTTACTTTCGTGGTAGCCTTTTTTCTGATAATGATGGTGCAAAGGCGACATCAGAAAAACCCGTCGTCCCTCGCCAAATCGTTTCTTGGTGTACTTGAAATAGGAAACCTGAATGATTACCGAGGCACTTTCGGCAAAGAAAATGGCACACAAAACAGGCAAAAGCATTTCTTTTCGAACAGAAATAGCGAGTACGGCAATGATTCCGCCGATGGTTAGACTCCCCGTATCGCCCATAAACACCGAAGCGGGATACGAGTTGTACCAAAGGAAACCGACTAAGGCGCCAACAAAAGCAGCAATAAATACGGTCATTTCTCCCGAATTGGGGATGTACATGACATTCAAATAGCTTGATAAAATGATGTTCCCAGAGATGAACGCAAAAATTCCCAACGCGAGCACCGATATGGCCGAGGTCCCTGCCGCGAGACCGTCAATCCCGTCGGTAAGGTTGGCTCCATTCGAAACCGCCGTGATGATAAAAATCACAATCGGAATAAACACCAACCAAGCCCATTGATGGTAATCGTCGGTGAATGGCTTTAAAATTTGTGCGTACTCCAATTCGTTATTTTTCATGAACGGAATGGTCGTTGTGGTTGATTTGATTTCTTTGGCTGCGGGTGCAATCGTGTTTTGGGTTTGATTGAACGTTACTGGCGCCGTCGACTTTTCACGAACGGTTACTCCTGGATGAAAATACAAGACCGAACCGACAATCAACCCCAAACCGACTTGACCGATCACTTTAAAAATTCCCTTTAACCCTTGTTTGTCTTTCTTAAAAATTTTTATGTAATCATCAATAAAGCCAATTGTTCCCATCCAAAGGGTGGTGACAACCAACAGGATTACATAGATGTTATTCAATTTGGTCAACAATAAAACGGGGATGAGCGTAGCAATAATGATAATTAATCCCCCCATCGTAGGCGTTCCTGCCTTTTGTGTTTGTCCTTCCAAACCCAGTTCTCGAATGGTTTCACCCACTTGTTGGTTGCGTAAAAAATTGATGATTTTCTTTCCGTAAATGGTAGAAATCATTAACGAAAGAATGAGCGCTAAGGCCGAGCGAAAGGTGATGTATTGAAACACCCCTGCGCCGGGCACATCCAATTGTTTATCGAGATAATCAAACAAATAGTAAAGCATGGGTTAGGAATTTAAGCGTTGGAGGAATTCGGTAACTATCATTAAATCATCAAAATCGTGGCGCACCCCATTGATTTCCTGGTAGGTTTCGTGACCTTTACCAGCAATCAGAATAATATCGTGGGGTTGAGCCATTTGACATGCGGTTTTTATGGCTTGTTTTCGATCTAAAATCGAAAGGGTTTTTTTGAAATATTGGGGTTCCACACCAGCTTCCATCTCGGTTACGATTTGTTGCGGGTCTTCCGTGCGTGGATTATCCGAGGTGAAAATGACTTTGTCGCTATGTTCCGCAGCAATATTGGCCATAATCGGACGCTTGGTTTTGTCGCGATCGCCACCACAACCGACCACAGTAATCAATTGCTCGTTGCGGGTACGAATGTCGCCAATCGTTTTAAGCACATTGGCTAGGGCATCGGGGGTATGGGCATAATCGACGATCGATGTAATATGGTTGGGCGAAACCACAAACTGAAAGCGTCCAGAAACACTTTCCAATTCGGACAAAAGACGCAAAGCCTCTGATTTTTCGAGTCCCAACTCGATGGCAACCCCATAAATGGCCAAGACATTGTAGGCATTAAAGGACCCGATTAATTTGACCCAAACTTCTTGCTCGTTGATTTTTAAAAGCAAACCCGACAACTGATTTTCCAACACCTGTGCTTTGTAATCGGCCATTGATTTCAAGGCATAAGTAAGGGTTCGAGCCCCCGTATTTTGGACCATGACAGCACCATTTTTATCGTCGATGTTAATTAAGGCAAAAGCTGATTTAGGCAAGTGATCAAAAAATGATTTTTTCACATCACGGTATTCGGCGAAGGTGTTGTGGTAATCCAAATGATCATGGGTTAGGTTGGTAAAAACGCCCCCTTTGAACACCAATCCTTCGGTTCGTTTTTGGTGTACGCCATGGGAACTTACTTCCATGAAACAGTATTCGCATCCCACTTCGGCCATTTCAGCCAAAAAACGGTTGATGGTTAGGGAATCGGGTGTCGTATGAGTGGCAGGATACTCGTGTGTATCGACCATCACTTTTACGGTTGAGAGCAATCCCACTTTGAATCCGGCTTTTTTAAACAACTGATACAACAGTGTTGCAATGGTTGTTTTACCATTAGTTCCCGTAACCCCTACCAATTGTAATTTGGTGGAAGGATTATCGTAAAAGTTATTGGCCATCCATGCCAAAGCCGTATTGGTATCAGCCACTTGAATGTAGGTGATTTGTGGTAAAAGCGTTTCGGGAAGTGTGTCACATACCACGGCTACTGCACCCAAAGTGATTACTTTTTCAATAAAATCATGTCCATTGGCTAGCGTCCCGCGTAAAGCTACGAACACATCCCCTTGGGTAACTTTTCGGGAATCAAATTCAATCTTAGCCACAGGAATATCGGTCGGTCCTTTAACCGATTCTAAAGCTACGCGGTAGAGTAAATCTTTGAGTTGCATTATGATAATTCTAGCGTGATTGGTGTATTTTTTCGGAGGATTTCTCCAGGTCGCAACGATTGGGACTTTACTTTCCCTATCCCTTTGACTTTAACTTTCAGCCCCATGTTTTCCAATAAAGCAATCGCATCCATCCCGGGCATGCCTTTTAAATTGGGCATGGTATTCTTGGCTTTTTGCAATTTTTGATAGTAGGCATTGTATTGCTGCTCTTGACGGGCAATTTTGGCATCCACATTGTGCACTTTATTCATGGCAGGTGCATCGGTAAAAATCTTCTGCGCAATACGTTTGAATACAGGACCCGCTACATCGGCGCCATAGTAATTATTGTTGGAGGTGTTCGGTTTATGTACCACTACAATACACGAATACTTTGGCTTGTCGGCAGGGAAAAAGCCCACAAACGACGAAATGTAATGCTTTTCATTGCCTCCATTTTTAGCGTAATTGGCTTGAGCGGTTCCTGTTTTTCCTGCCATAGAAAAATCTTTGGAATAGAATTTTGAACCCGTGCCGCGTTTGACCACATTTTCCATCACAGCTTTCAACTTTTTAATCGTTTCGGGAGAACAAATGCGTGGATTCAATACTTCTTTATTGTATTTCTTAATTGTATTGTTCCATTCCTTAATTTCTGACACAAAAAGAGGCTTAACCATTTCTCCATTATTGGCGATGGCATTGTACAAGGCTAACGTTTGAAGCGGTGTTACTGAAACCCCGTACCCAAAAGCCATCCAAGGCAAAGCAATAGCACTCCACCCTTTTTCCCCCGGTTTCGGAATATAGGGTTTCCCCTCACCTTCAAATGGAAGTCCCAAAGGTTTGTTCAACCCCATGCGGTCTAAGCGATCGACAAACTGTTTAGGATTGTTTTTATAATTTTCATAAACCGCTTGTACCAAGACCGTATTGGAGGAAACTTCAAATCCGCGCGCTAATGAAATTTTTCCATAGCCCTTATTATTTGAGTCTTTTACTTTTTTACCTCGGTAAGTTATCACCCCTCCATTGGTATCATACACCTTACTCGTATCCACTTTTTTATCTTCCAACAAGGCGATCATGTCCACAAGTTTAAAGGTCGAACCGGGTTCGTGTGACTCCACCACCGCATAATTGATGGTTTCGTAATAGTTGCCTGATTTTTCATCGCGTCCCAAATTGGAAATCGCACGTACATAGCCCGTTTTGGTCTCCATAACCACCACACAGCCGTGCTCAGCACCGTATTCTTCCAATTGCTTTAACAAGGCATGATGGGCGATATCCTGAATGAAAACATCGATGGTTGAAATCACATCGTAGCCATCGCGGGGTTCTTTTTCATTTTCATCACGAATGGGTTTCCATTGACCTTTGGCAATTTTTTGTTTCAAAATTTTACCATCTTCTCCCCGTAAATATTTGCTAAACGCCCCTTCAATTCCGATACGTTTTACTGTACCATCATCCAAAACACGTTCGTAACCAATGGTCCGTTCGGCCACTTTACCAATGGGATGCTCTCGAACGGTATGTTGTTCTACAATCATACCCCCTTTGTAGGCCCCTTTGTTGAACAAGGGCATCGCTTTGAAGTCCATGTATTGGGTATACGTCAAATCATCGGCAATAAACAAGTACCTGTTTTTATTGGCACGTGCTTTGCGCAACATATCTTGGTAGTGAGAGGCGGGTCTGCCCAACATCTTGGACAAAGCTTGTGCTAAATCGGGGACATTGGCTTCAAAATCCTCTAATTTAGGTGCCATAGCATCAAAGCGAATGGTGTAATTGGGAATAGAGGTAGCTAACAAACTTCCATCGGCGGAATAAATGTTGCCTTTATTGGCGGGAATAACAAAGGTTTTTACCGAACGTTCTTTGGCTAATTTTCGGTAATACGGCCCTTCTACCCACTGGATATTGGTCAATTTTACCACGATAGCGATTGCCATGAGGAGAAGACCTAACGCTGTAAGGTAGGTTCGGTAAGAAAGTGCTTTATCGTTGTTTACTCCTGCCATAGGGAACTCCAAAATCCTTTCGATTCTTTTTTGGTTACGGTTATCTTTTGCGGAGGCACGGAGGAAGGCTTAATCCCTCGTGTTTCCATTTTTTGTGAAATGGTCGACTCCATACGGAGCTTCATCAATTGCGAACGGCGATCGACAAATCGAGAGCGCAATTCTTTTACTTCATTATTCAATTCGGCGATACGAAACACCTTTTGTTCATACCGATGGGTATTGGCAATCATAATAATGGCCAATAAAATCAGAAAAAGGATAAACCGCCAGTTTTGAGACGCGGATTCATCCACTAGAAATCGGGCTTTTAATAAGCTGTAAATTCCTCGTTTCATCCTAATTTTTCGGCTATACGTAGTTTCGCACTTCGCGCACGATTGTTTGTACTAATTTCTGCTGCACTAGGCACGATGAGCTTCCCAATAGTTTTGAAAGGCACCGAATAATTCCCAAAGAAATCGCGTTCGGGTTCGCCTTCAAACATTCCGTTTTTGACATAGCGTTTCACCAAACGATCTTCCAAAGAGTGGTAGGAAATCACACTCAATCGTCCTCCAGGGCGCAATACTTCTAGGGATTGTATCAAAAAATCTTTGAGCACTTCCATTTCCTGGTTCACTTCAATACGAATGGCTTGATAGATCTGTGCCAAAATTTTATTACTCAAATGTGCGGGTAAATATTTGGCCAAAACCTGTTTCAAATCGGCGGTGGTTTCAATCGGTTTTTGACTGCGTGCTTCGACGATTGTTCGCGCAAAAGCGGGAGCTTGCTTGAGTTCGCCATACAACAAAAACATACTGCGCAACGCACTTTCATCATACGTGTTGATGACTTGATAGGCGTCTAATTCATTTTGCTGGCTCATCCGCATGTCCAATTTGGCATCAAAACGCGTTGAAAATCCGCGCTCGGGCACGTCAAACTGGTGGGACGATACTCCTAAATCGGCCAATATCCCATCGACTGCACGAACCCCATGAAACCGGAGAAAGCGTTTAAGGTATCGGAAGTTTTCGGGAATCAAAGTGAAGCGAGAATCTTCGATCGCATTGGCCCAAGCATCTTCATCTTGATCAAAAGCAAACAGTTTTCCGGCTGGACCCAAACGGCGTAAAATTTCACGCGAATGCCCCCCGCCTCCAAAGGTCACGTCAACATAGACGCCATCGGGACGAATCGCCAAACCATCAACGGTTTCCTGTAACAATACGGGGTTATGATAGTCCATGATCATCGTCGTTTACATTTCCCATTACATCTTCGGCCAAATCTGCAAAGTCAACGACAGAATCATCTATTGCTTTTTCATACAAGTCTTTATCCCAGATCTCGACGATATGTACCGCCGATGATAAGACTACATCTTTGGAGATTTGGGCAAAAGCGGTTAAGTCTTTGGGGACTAATAAGCGGCCCAAGTTGTCGATTTCCACCACTTTAACCCCCGCCGTAAAGCGACGAATGAAGTCGTTGTTTTTCTTGACAAACTTGTTGAGCTTGTTGATTTTTTGCATCATCAGATTCCATTCCGCCATAGGATACAACTCCAAACAAGGTTGAAATACCGAGCGCTTCAACACAAAACCGTCCTGAAGTACAGCCGCAAGTTGCTTCTTCAAAGGCGCAGGCATCAAAAGCCTTCCTTTGGCATCAACTTTACACTCGTATGTTCCTATTAATGCGTTCATTATGCGAAATCGGATGTATGGGAACAAAAATAGGAAAGATTTTACCACCTTTTACCACTTTCCTCCACTTTGTTGATAAGTTTTACCACTTTAAAGCAAAATCCTAGAAGAACACAGAATAGGGTCTTTTACCAAAAGTTTAACAATTGTGAATAATGGGTGAAAAATTCACATTTCACTTTGTTATTTGGCGGCAACTATTGAAAACCATCGGGTTTATTTAACAGTTTTGAAACCGTTGAAAAAAGTGACCCCCTGATTTCAATAACATTAGCCTTTGGACTCTAAAAATCGAAATACAACAGAATCATAACTTCAAATAATGATTGGAGCACTGGGATATTATGTTTAAAAAACTATATTTGTAACCAAGCAAAATCGTAGGATTCAATATGGATGTAAGCGCAAAAAAAGAAGGTAAATACCAATATTATGAAGCTGGAGAAGGCACGCCTATCGTGGTGTTGCATGGATTGATGGGCGGATTGAGTAATTTTAAAGCCGTCGCTGATCACTTTTCAACCCGAGGCTATAAAGTGGTGATCCCTGAATTACCACTATACACGCAAAACATTCTAAAAACCAACGTCAAAGCATTTGCGAAATACGTTAAGGATTTTATTACTTACAAAGGGTACTCACGGGTCATTCTTTTGGGCAATTCCTTGGGAGGGCACATTGCCTTATATCATACGAAAATGTATCCCGAGAAAGTAGCCGGTTTGGTAATCACCGGGAGTTCTGGCTTGTATGAAAGTGCCATGGGAGATAGTTATCCCAAACGAGGTGATTACGAGTATATCAAAAAGAAAACCGAAGATGTGTTTTACGACCCTAAAATGGCCACTCCTGAATTGGTAGATGAAGTATTTTCGATAGTAAATGACCGCATTAAAGTTTTGAAAACACTAACGATTGCCAAAAGTGCCATTCGTCACAATATGGGAAAAGATTTGCCCAAAATGCATGTGAAAACCTGTATTATTTGGGGGAAAAACGACCGCGTTACTCCCCCTGAAGTTGCAGAAGAATTCCACAAGTTGATGCCAAATTCGGACTTGTATTGGATTGACCAATGTGGTCATGCCGCGATGATGGAACAACCCGAAACATTCAATCAGCATTTGGAAACTTGGCTTAAAAAAGAAGGTTTATAAGGCATGAAAATCAATAGCGCCGAATTTATAATCAGCAACTCTGTGGTCAGTAAATGTCCACAGGAACCGCTCCCCGAGTATGCTTTTATCGGGCGCTCCAATGTGGGGAAATCATCGCTGATTAACATGTTGACCAACCATAAAAATTTGGCCAAAACATCGGGACGACCCGGAAAAACCCAGTTAATCAATCATTTTAAAATCAATCAAAATTGGTTTTTGGTCGATTTGCCAGGGTATGGCTATGCCCGTGTATCTAAATCGACTAAAGCTACTTTTCAAAAATTTATCACCGATTATTTTGAAAAAAGAACCCAATTGGTGAGTGCCTTTGTCCTGATTGATGTGCGTTTGGAAGCTCAGAAAATCGATTTGGAGTTTATCAATTATTTGGGGGAAAACGGAATTCCATTTTGCTTGGTTTTTACCAAAATGGATAAAATTACTCGGGTAAAAGCAGAATCCAATGTGGCGGCTTACCGAAAAAAACTATTAGCCGAAAACTGGGAAGAAATGCCCCCTTATTTTATCACTTCCTCGGAAACCAAAGTGGGTCGCGAAGAACTTTTGACGTATATCGAGTCCATCAATGAAACGATCCGGAAATCCCCATTTCCTTAATTCTATTTGCGATGAAAAAATCCATTTCTCTTGCCATTCAATTCACGTGCTGCGCCCTTTTTTTTACCCTTTTATCAAGTTGCAATTTACCCAAATACACCACGCTTTCGCAAGGACCTGCTGGCGGGGTGGATTTTCGCACGGGCAATTGGTTATTGTTGGAAATTGATTGTCCACCAGAAGTCTATGGCGCACTCAATACGGCAATACAAACCGACATCAGAGCAATTTTGGGCGACCGTCTTTACTTTCCCCATCAAATTCAAAGTGCTATTATACCGAAAGACGCCAAGGTGCAAATGAAATTACCTGCATTGAAACAATTGGCCTTGGGTGTTTCTTCCTGCGACTATGTAATTATATGCAAAGCCGTCATTGCCAAAGAAGAAATGGGACTCCTTAATTACAACTCCCGTTTTCAGCAAACACAGAAACAAAATCAGGCGCATGTTACCTTGGAATGTTACGACCTCAAAGAACAAACCCTGTTGTATTCTAAACGATTTACAGGGAGTAGCACCAGCAACTCGCTACACGGGGGCGAACGATGGGAGTTTAGCGTTCAAGCGAAAAGTTTATTACTCAAAGCCTATGAAAAAGGAATAAAAGATTTACAGCGGACGTCGGTACGCTAATTTTACCCCTTCAAATTCAATTTTTCGGCAAAGAAATCAGAGAAATCCCGCATGGAATCGGCCATTTTATCGTCTTGGGTGGCGCGTTGATAGGTGTCGGCCATGGCTACCAGGGTTTGATGAAAAAAAATTTTCATTTCATCCACTGGCATATCTTTCGTCCACAAATCAATACGTAGGGTTTCTTTTTGCTGGCTATCCCACAACGACAACAATACCGCTTTTGCGCCCGCATTCTCCACTCCACCATCAATGGCGGTCCAACTCAAGGCCTCGGGAATACGATTTTCATCGAGGGTTACATTTACTTTTATTTCCGAAGTAAAGGTTTGCTTACTCATTCTTTTTGGGTTTGTATTTGGATTGTTCAAAGATACGATGTGCCTCCATGGCGAGCAAGTCTTTGGGCGTAACATCTTCATTATTTTCAACAAACGACCGAATGATTTGCCATCCTACCCATTGACCTATTCGCCCCGGGGTTTCGTTGTCGATTTCTAGATAAAATTTTGAAAAAGGCGCCATGTTGATAAATCGGTTGGGCAACTTGCTATCGGTGCTGTAGAGGTATTTGTTTTGCACAAAATTCTCCCATATGTAGGCTTCATTTTCTTGACAAAATTGAAGTTGCTTGGGCGTATATCCGATTTTCTCAGCGTCGGTATAATCGGGAATCAAAAGATCTTTGAGGTACAATTCTTTCCCTGCATCAATCATCAAACTCAAAAAGTCGGCCTTGCGCGATTTGGGAATTACCCGAAAACCAATAGCGGCTACTACATCGGGGATCATTTGTCGCGGCTCAAAGTTGTCGCTAATGTACTGTGGAATTCCAGCGTAAAACGGATGATTTTTTCCGAGATACATTTCCAAGGAGATAATCAACTTATCTTGTGTATAAATGGCTTTATTGAGGTAATCCATTTCGCCAATGGCCGTGTAAATCGCGGGTTCTTTGACTTTGGGAAAGTAATATTTGACATGCTTAAACACATCGTCAATTTCTGTTTGCTCGGCGCTAAAGTCTTTATAACGTTTGGAAACCTCTCGGTAGAGTGCCTGCCAATCTTTATTTTGCAAGCGATTGACCCATACCGAATCCGGTATGTCCTCGGGGAAAAACTCGGGATATTGTTGTTTTACTTTTACCAAATCAGCTGGTTTTGATTCATAAAATGCTTGCTCAAATCGGTTAAGTTTCGTGGCAACGGGTATAGCCTCCACTTCTTTTTCAACCTTTGCTTTCGAATCACAGGCAGCTAAAATAGCCCACAAGCAAAACAAACCCATTAATTTTTTCATTCCTACAAAAATTTATTTTTCATTAGTAAATAAAACCTTACCTTCGCCCAGTTACGTAAATAAAGAAAACGTTCTTAAATGGTTAATTTCTTTGTCAATTAATTCAAAACGAACAAGTATTGTAATTCGTATAAATTAATATTTTTGCAAATATACGTGAGATACTATACTTTTCATCACCAGTATAATGACAAAAAAAAATGCGTTTAATCCGGCTCTTATTAACGACTACATTGTCCAGTGGTTATTGGATTATGCAACCGAAGCTCAAGTCAAGGGCTTTGTAGTAGGAGTCTCTGGCGGCGTAGATTCGGCAGTAACCTCAACCTTGTGTGCCCAAACGGGCTTACCTACCTTGTGTGTGGAGTTACCGATTCACCAAGCAGCCAACCAAGTTAACCGCGCTCAAGAGCACATAGCACAATTGCAACAGCGATTTCCCAATGTATCTTCTACGCGAGTGGATTTAACGCCTGTTTTTGAACAATTTAAACAAGAAGTCCCCTCGAGTTCCGATGAGAAAGCCTACTTTTTATCATTGGCTAACACGAGAGCACGTTTACGAATGACTACTTTATACTATTTGGCAGGGATTCACGGCCGATTAGTGGCTGGAACAGGCAATAAGGTAGAAGATTTTGGTGTGGGCTTCTATACTAAGTACGGAGATGGCGGTGTGGACCTTAGTCCGATTGCCGATTTAATGAAAAGTGAAGTCTACGCACTTGGAAACTATTTACAAATACCTGAATCAATTCAGCTCGCCGCTCCAACGGATGGATTATTTGGGGACAACCGAACCGATGAAGATCAGTTGGGGGCCAGTTATGACGAACTGGAATGGGCGATGCGCGAACAGGAAAAAGGCAAGCAAGCTGATACTTTCACAGGCCGCGAACTAGAAGTCTTTACCATTTATCAGCGACTCAACCGCGCCAACCGACACAAAATGGAACCGATTCCTATTTGTGTCCTTCCAGTAGCTTTAAGCTAGACCGAAGATCTTCAACGTTTTGGATCAACATAAAGAAAAAAATTAAGTTACCCTAACACACTCTAAAACGTTAAATTATGATTACAGTTTGTCTAGCCGACAATTTACCCGTAGTCCATTACGGGGTCAAATCGTATTTCAGGGATCATCCCGAAATCGCGGTGGTTTCCAATGTAGGTAGCTTCTACATGGTGCCCGACGCCCTTCGGAACCGTGAGATCAACGTATTGGTCATTGACCTAGAATTGGATGGCCTGAAAAGTATTTACGAGCTAAAAGCGATTATTAAAAACTTTCCTAACACGAAAGTCCTTGTTTTCTCCAGCCTTAACGAACAAATTTACGCTCCTAATGCCATTAAAGCAGGCGCTGCAGGATATGTTCACAAAAGTTCCAAATTGGAAACATTAGGAACCACCATCATTCGTGTCCACCAAGGATTGGTCATGATGAGTGAAAACATCAAAAAGAACTTGGCCCTTATCGCCAAACAAAACAAAACCGAACGGGTATACCGCAAACTTTCCAACCGTGAGATTGAGGTATTGCGTTACTTATCAGACGGAAAGAAAAACAATGAAATTTCCAAGATTTTAAATCTTAACGAAAAAACGATCAGCACCTACAAATTGCGTTTGTTACAAAAATTAAACGTAACCAACTTGGTCGACTTGGTCAACAAAGCGAAAACTTTAGATATCGTTTAATGGAGACTGTGGCGCGAGATTACGCGTCCGAGTTTCTTTGAAAAGACACTTGTTAAACCCAAGTAGTCGACGATCATCTCCAATGTATTTGAGTTATCAGAATCAGCCTCCGGGCTGATTTCTTTTTTGAGCTCATCGATAATTTTATTCACCCAATACCACCGCAACGTAAGGATGGTTTCGGTAACATATTGTGCAATTCCTTGCGTTTTATCTTTAACTAAGATGTTCTTGGATTCCCAATTGTGTAAAAACTCGCGCTCTTCTTGCATTAATATGCCCGTAACCGTAGCGGAAAGCTCGGGAGGCAATTGTGCCACATACTGATCCAAATCAAATTGCTCATTCTGGTGCAAATAGGCAATCACATCGTCGTAAATTTGTTTAAATCCAGGATGAGCCAATTCAATTTCGTCTTCTTGTAAACTCAAGTAAATACGATGAAAAACCTTGTATAGGTTCCATTCACGCACCTCGACCATTTCTCCACGTTCATCGGCTTTCAACAAGACATCTTCAAAATCAACTTCTTGGGTTGCATACAACAAGAGTATTTCAATAATACGCTGTTCCAAAAGATGCTGAATATCTACTCCTGCTGAGGGTTGCTCGGGTGTTTCATTGCGGTGAACTTCAAACGCTTTTTGAGCTTCCTTTTGTTGTTTTCCTATAGCCTCTACCTCTTTTTTGAGCAACTGGGCCAACGTATTGAACAGCACCTCTTCAGAAATGTCCATAATACGGGAACACTCTTGGATATAAATCTCACGCTTAATGCGATCGGGAATTTTGGAAATACTCACCACCATATCCCGAATCAGTTCGGCCTTTTTAATAGGATCATTTTGGGCTTCCCGCATCAACAACGAGGCTTTAAACTGGATAAAATCCTTGGCTTCGGTATCGAGATACGCCAACAAATCGTGCAGAGGCGTTTTTTTGGCAAAACTATCGGGGTCTTCACCATCGGGAAACGAACATACTTTTACATTCATTCCTTCTTCGAGGATCAAATCAATGCCTCGCAAAGACGCGCGTAATCCTGCAGCATCACCGTCAAATAAAACGGTTATATTTTTGGTCAAACGACTGATTAACCGAATTTGATCGGGTGTCAAAGCGGTCCCCGAGGAGGCTACCACATTTTCTATACCCGCTTGATGCATCTGAATCACATCGGTGTAGCCTTCGACCAAATAACAGCGGTCGTTCTTGGCAATAGCTTGTTTGGCGAGGGAAATCCCATACAAGACCTTACTTTTATGGTACAAATCGCTTTCGGGCGAGTTCAAATATTTGGCTGCTTTTTTGTCGTTGGTGAGAATACGACCCCCAAATCCCAAAACACGTCCCGACAAACTTTGTATTGGAAACATGACACGGCCTTTGAAGCGGTCAAACGTTTTATCCTCTCCCACTATGGTCAACCCGGTTTTTTCAAGAAATTCCAACTGATATCCTTTGGCCTGCGCCTCCTTGGTCAAAGCATCCCAGGTATTGGGAGAATAGCCCAGTCCAAACTTTTTAATGGTATCGTTGGTAAAACCACGTTCTTTAAAATAGGTCCATGCAATCGCTTTTCCCTCTTTGGTATCCCACAATTGTTTTTGAAAATACTGGGCGGCAAATTCGGTCACCAAAAACATACTCTCCCGCTCGTTCATCGCCTCCCGCTCCTCATCGGTGCGTTGCGTTTCTTCAATTTCGATATTGTATTTTTTGGCCAAATAACGAATGGCTTCAGGATACGAAAAATGCTCGTGCTCCATGATAAAAGCAATCGCATTCCCCCCTTTTCCTGTACTAAAATCCTTCCAAATTTGCTTCACAGGCGAAACCATAAACGAAGGCGTGCGTTCGTCGGAAAACGGACTTAAGCCTTTAAAATTACTGCCCGCGCGCTTGAGCTGCACGAAGTCGCCAATGACCTCTTCTACCCGAACGGCGTCGTATACTTTATCAATCGTTTCTTTGGTTATCACCTTGGTTTTATTTAGGAACGGGTAAAAATACAAAAAAGACGCCTTACATAAAGCGTCTTTTCTACCCTCATCCAATCGTCATGTGCGTTAATTGAGATCGAAGCGAACGCCCAATGAGATGTTATTTTGTTTGATGGCATTGTTTTGGAAGAGCGGATTCAAATCGTATTTCAAATACAAACTCGTTTCCCGATACCCGATATAGGTGCTTAAACCGTAAATAAAATTGGAGGCATTGAAATCACCTTTCACCTTTTGGTCGTAATCCATATCGTCGATTTCATACTCTGTTTTTTGTTTAGATTTGATGCGAATTCCAGCATAGCCTCCCACTCCCATGCGCAAACTTTTGTGCGTTCGGAATAGTGTTTTGTCGTCTTTCACTTCTTTTTTGGAAAAATCAAACTCCAAATGCAACGGAGCAACCAAATACACATTTCGGAATCGTGCACTTTCAAGATTCACCGGACTGGTCACCAATACAGTTTGATCGCCTTGTTTTTCAAAAACACGGTTATTGGTAGGACGTAAATCGTTGTACATCAATGACATCCCGTATTTGACATGTAATAAGTTGTCATTTTTAAACAAACGTGTGTTGTAAGTAAAGCCCCATTCGTAAAAGCGGGACCCTGCGAAGCGGAAATCGGAGTTTTCTAACGAACCGTCAGTAACGACATTGTTTAAACCGATCGCAAAGACAAACTGCGATGTGGTGCGTTTTTCTCCTTTGTATTCCAACTTTTTGCCTTTGATATCGTTTCGTCCATACGAAAAACTAAAATACCGTTTTCCCTTTGTAGTATCGGAAGCCGCAATTCGTCCGTCGACTTTGTCTTGCACCAAGGTGCGAAGCTCGTCGTTTAGTAAATTGACGCGTGATTCAATTTTGGCTGCCGTTTCGGCGGCTAAGACTTGCTTTTCTGTGGCGGCTTGTGCTGCGGTAATTTCGCCTTTTTCCAAACGAACATTTACAGCTTCAACTGCGGTTTTTAGAGCTAATTTTTCCTCCAAGGTCACTTGCTCGATTTTGTCGGCGATAGCACGAGCTTTGGATTCAAAAGTTTCTTGCGCCGTTAATTTTGATGTGATCGCACAAAGGATTAAGGCCAAATAAAAAATAAAAGTTCTCATGACGTAGTGATTTTTGTTTTTTGATGAATGATTGTTACTCCTGGTTTCGGGTGGCTAAAGCGGATTTAGCCGATTGGTAATTGCGGTTGAGGCGGTCAAACATACGCTCGCGAAACGTCTGATTGAGTTCGCCATCTACCTGATTCAACAAACTTGAAGCATCCACCTTGATGTTGGTTTTTGCCAACTGGGGTTGGACAACAGCGACATCTGTTTTGGGGGTTACTCCCGTTGTATTTTGAGGATTCATGGGCTGGATTTGTACTACCGTTTGTGGTGCAGGTACTGCAGTTGCTGCATAACTTTCGGTAGTGGGTATGGCTTGCTGATTGATGATTCTTTTGTTTGATGGTGGAGCAGTCGACTTGCTGTTCACCCCATTGGTTTGGATTTTAGTAGGTTGCACAGCCACGGTCTCGGTTTGTGCGGGAGTACCTTTATGCAACTCATTTACCGTTGCTCCTGCTGGAGGGCTTTGGGACTCACTTCCCTCCTTTTGAGTGACTCCGGTTGGGGTATTCGCCTCCAGCTCGGGAAGGTTGGAGGTGAAATAAAAGCCTAAGGAAAGGAATGCCAAAACGGAAGCCGCAATAGCCATATAGCGAAAGTAAACGCCAAACGGACGCTTGGTTTTTTTTTCTTCGGCGATGGTCAACATGGCATCCAGGCGATCCCAAGCTTGCGCTGAGGGCTGGATTTCGCGCTCTTGAAAGCATTGTTTGATTTGTTCTTCCCAATTATTCGGTGCCATTGGTATATTTTTTTTGAAGGTTAAGTTGCTGTTGCAACATTTTTCTTGCGTGTGATAACTGTGATTTGGATGTGCCTTCACTGATATTGAGCAGTTCGGCAATCTCATGGTGTTTATACCCTTCGATACAATACAGGTTGAACACCATTTTGTAGCCGTCGGGTAGTTGATCAATAAGGAACTGAATCTCGTCTAGGGTGAGCTGACTCTCAATTTGGTTATGGGTTTCTTCAAAATAAGTTTCATCGTCCATAAAACGTGCTTTCTTTTGCACCCTCAAAAACGAAATACATTCATTAACCATTATACGACGTATCCATCCTTCAAAACTGCCTTTGTGTTGGAAGTGCTTCAAATTGGCAAACACTTTCATAAAGGCGGTTATCATTATATCCTCGGCTTGGTGCAGGTCTTTGCAATACTGACGACAAACGCTAAGCATCTTCGGGGCAAACTTCGTATAGAGTTGGAGTTGCGCATGACGGTTGTTTTCGAGCGCCAGCGTAATCCATTCGTTTTCGTCGTTATGGAGGTTGATCACCTTCATATTCGTTTGTTCCTTAGGGTTTCTATTGGGTAAGACGTGAATGGATTAAAAAGGGTTGCATCACTTGGTAAAAAAAAGTGATTTTTTTTAAAAAATATTTTTAATCTATTGACTATGAGTAGTATAAAAATAAATTATTTTTTACGCTCAGTAACGTAATTGACCATTAATTCCAGGCTTTCTTTGTAGGGTGAGGCTGGAAAATTTTGCAAAAGGTGCAAGGCTTCCGATTTAAACTCGGTCATTTTATGTTCAGCAAAAGTGAGTCCGCCTTTGTCTTTTACAAATTGGATGACCTCCTTGACCCGCTTTTTATCTTTATTGTGGTTTTTTATCGAATTAATACACCAGCTTTTTTCGGAGGGTGTACAATGGTTGAGGGCATAAATCAGAGGTAAGGTCATTTTTTGTTCCTTGATATCAATACCGGTGGGTTTCCCAATTGCATCGTCGGTGTAATCAAACAGGTCGTCTTTGATTTGAAAAGCCATCCCAATCAACTCGCCGAATTTTCGCATACGTTCAACCACCACATCATCGTCCGATACCGAACGGGCACCTAAGGCACAACATGCGGCAATCAACGTGGCGGTTTTCTGACGGATGATTTCGTAATAAATTGCTTCGGTAATATCAAGGCGGCGCGCTTTTTCAATTTGCAATAACTCCCCTTCACTCATTTCGCGTACAGCCACCGAAATAATACGTAACAAATCAAAATCGCCATGGTCGATGGACAGCAGTAACCCTTTGGACAACAAATAATCACCGACTAAAACGGCAATTTTATTTTTCCATAAGGCATTGATAGAGAAAAATCCACGGCGACGGTTGCTATCGTCCACCACATCATCATGTACTAAGGTCGCGGTGTGAATCAATTCGATAACACTTGCCCCGCGGTAAGTTCGTTCGTTGACTTTTCCCCCGTGGAGCATTTTGGCGGTTAAAAACACAAACATGGGACGCATTTGCTTCCCTTTTCGGTTGACGATATAATGAGTAATGCGGTTAAGCAATGCTACCTTGGAGGACATTGACTCTCGAAACTTGGTTTCAAAAAGTTCCATTTCCTCTTGGATGGGTTGCTTGATTTGCGCCGTAATATTCATCGGTTCAAAGATACAACAATCCTATGGGTCGCAACGTTTTTTGATTTCGCATTAAACTTTTTTTAACGTTCCTAATCTAAGTACTATAACCGTAAAAATTAGCTTTATGAAAACAATGCTTAAAACTCTTGTAATTGGCTGGGCTTGCCTTCTTGCCAGTTGTACCAAAGACGATGCTTCCCCTGCTATCACCGTTGAAGAAGCCAGTGTGAATGCCAAAATTGACTTGGCCAACAATGATGTTACCGATATTGTAATGAATGAAGAACAAAGTACGTACCTAGATCCTGCCAACAAAAATAGTGCTGTGAGTGCCTTGGCCTTACCACCTTGTGCCACTGTAACGCGTGTACCAGCCTTTGGAACGCCTTTAACGCCGGGTACTCAGGTGACCAAAACCATCGACTTTGGCACTGCGGGATGCACCCTTGCGAGCGGGAATGTGGTCAAAGGGCGAATTATCATCACATTTACCTTCAACCCGGGAGCCACTTCACATACCATCAACTATCAGTTTGATAATTTTTACCACAACAACCTTAAATTTGAGGGGAATAAAACCTTTACCCGAGTCATGACGCCTGCAACTGCAACAACACCAAGTCTTCCGGTAGTTACGATGAATATGGATATGAGTGTAACCCTTCCCAACGGCAATGTATACCAACGGGTTGGGCAACGTATACGTCAAATCACAGCAGGGTATGACACCCCCAATGTGCTGATCGACAATGTATATAGTGTCACAGGAAACTGGACAACTACGTTTCCTAATAGCACTCTTCAAACAAGTACGATTACCACACCATTGATGGTTAAAATGAGTTGTATCACCGCCAACAAGCCCTTATTGGTGAGTGGTGTGATTACCATCGCGCGCAATGGAAACTCGGCGACCTTTGACTACGGTGACGGGACTTGCGACAATACCGCCTTGTTTACCTTTAATGGAACCTCGATAACTATTGTGATTGGAAATTAAAAAAAAGAACCCTTCAAAAAAAACGTCTCAGCTAAGTTGAGACGTTTTTTTTTTATGATTTATTGGCCAATTGCCCGCAAGCGGCATCGATGTCTTTGCCGCGACTGCGACGGACTTTCACGACAATATCATGGCGCTCTAGGGCGGTTATATAGGCCTGAATAGCTTCTTCTGAAGCTTGTTGAAATTCGCCATCGTCGATAGGATTGTATTCAATTAAGTTGACCTTACACGGAACGTATTTGCAAAACTTCACCAAGGCATCTACAGCTTCGCGATTGTCATTGATCCCGCGCCAAACGACATATTCGTAAGTGACTTTACTTTTGGTTTTTTGATACCAATACTCCAAACTCTCCCGCAAATCGGTGAGTGGAAAATTGGTCGTAAACGGCATAATCTTGTTGCGCGTACTTTCAATCGCCGAATGCAACGAAACGGCCAATTTAAATTTCACGCCGTCGTCGGCCATTTTTTTTATCATTTTTGGAATCCCCGAGGTCGACACCGTAATGCGTTTGGGCGACATGCCTAAGCCCTCTTCGGAAGTAATCTTCTCGATGGCTTTCATCACGTTGGGGTAGTTCATGAGGGGTTCGCCCATCCCCATAAACACGATGTTGGACAAAGGATGATTGTAGTACAACCGACTCTCGCGATCGATAGCGACAACTTGGTCGTAGATCTCATCGGGTTGTAGATTACGCATACGCTTCAGGCGTGCCGTGGCACAGAAGTTACAATCCAAGCTACAGCCCACCTGACTCGACACACAAGCCGTGGTGCGGGTTGCTGTGGGAATCAACACACTTTCGACGACCAATCCATCGTGGAGTCGCACCGCATTTTTGACCGTTCCGTCGGCACTGCGTTGCATTTGGTCGACTTGAATATGATTGATGACAAAATGGGTTTCCAACAATGTTCGGGTTGCTTTAGACACATTGGTCATGTCTTCAAACTTATGGGCGCCTTTGGTCCACAGCCATTCATAAACTTGATTGCCGCGAAAGGCTTGATCGCCTTGTGCTACAAAAAAATCACGCAGTTGGTCTTTGGTCAGCGCTCGAATGTCTTTTTTGTCTTCCATGAGGCAAAGGTAGATAGGAATTGTAAATTTTGAATTATAAATTATGAATTATGAATTATGGGTTTGAGGTGGAAAAGTGGAGTTTAGTTTAAATGTTTATTAGGTTTAATAGTGTAACGGGAAATAGATTGATACGTTCATTTCAAATTGGCAAATTTTCAAATTGACAAATTGGCTCATTCCAAAGCAATCCAATCGATAAGCAGCGTGAAATCTTCTTCTTGTTTGTTGGCAATGAGAAAACTAATTTGAGCAATGCGGTCAAAATTAAAGTTAGGCATCGCCAGCATACGACCTCGGAATTGAGGGTAAAAGTCTTTCAGGGGCAATCGAATTTCCTGCCACTGACCATTGGTGAGAAAAGGTTGCACGTACGATTCGGGTTGATTTCGCGTGCTTTTGAGACGAAACTCATAGCGTTTGCCATCGCCTTTTACACGAAGAACTACGTGGGTTTGGTCGGGCGTAAGCGATTGGGCAGTGTCCCATTGAACAGAAGCAAAACCTCCGTTATAGGCTAGGGAAACCTGACCCGAGAAGACGCCATGGCCTTCGGGAGAGAGGCGAATTGTACTGCTGGAAACCCCGCCCATGACGCCATCATTGACGATGCGCCATTCCCGTAAATTGGTTTCGGAGGAAAACGCAACTATTTTCTTTCGTGACCCTTCATGGGTAAGGCAAAGCACAAGCAAGAGGCTGATGAATTTCATGGGATATTATTTTTTTAAAAACGATGCAGATCGCTTGAACCCTGGGTTAGCGACGTTGGATCACCACTTTCCGCTCGAAGATACGAAGATTTTTTGTTGTTCGAAAAATAGAAATTTGATCGAAAGTGTATTCTAATATTAAAGTGCTTAAAGTTGAAAAGTGGATCGGACAATCCGACAGTTGGTTTGTCAATACATACTGGTAGCATCAAGCCTTGTTTAAAATGAAAACGAATTAGAGGACTTTGAAGTTTTAAATAAAGATGAAAAAACCGCACAATCAAAGCAAGGCACGGATTGA
>CANHRI010000035.1 GCA_947463515.1 Flavobacteriaceae bacterium | reverse complement strand
TGTATTCATTCAATTTTCCGATACCTTAGGGAAAGTTTTTGAAAAATCACCGAATCTTAAAAAACATACGTTAAGAATTCATTCCGAATATGAGGACAAATCCCTGTACGACTGTCAGCTAGAAGGCAATCAAATTCGGCAAATCCAAGTACCGCTCTACGAAAAGGGTAAAAAAATAGGCTATCTGATTATCGCCATGTCTTTGGTCGATGGCTTGTCGGTGCTTCACAATTTGTTTGTCATTTTAGTATTGGCGTACCCCACCATTCTTTTGATTTTATTTCTCATCGCGCGCTCCATTGCGGGCAGAAGTATCCGTCCCATTCAAAACGTGATTTCGACGGCTCGAATGATAACCCGCGACAATTTGAAATCACGTATTACTCCACCGGCCAATCGGGATGAAATTTTTACCCTGACCGAAACCATTAATGCACTTTTGGATCGTATTGAGCAAGCGGTTGAACGCGAAAAACAGTTTACCTCCGATGCCTCACACGAATTGCGAACTCCTTTGGCGGTTATTCGTGGCACGCTGGAAGTATTGCAACGAAAACCCCGATCGGTGGAAGAATACAATCAAAAGATTAGCCATTGCATTACAGAAGTTGATCGCATAAACTCGATGATCGAGCGATTGTTGGTTTTAGCGCGTTTGGAGAATCAAAAGCAATCCGTTACGCTGGAACCTCTTGTTTTAAATGATATTATCAGTACGTGTTGGACGCATTTTGACGCCAAAATTTTAGACAAACAGATCCAAATCAAAGAGTCGTATTCCGACACTTTTGAAGTTGCCAGTGACCGTTATTTTCTGACCATTATCCTCCATAATCTAGTGTCCAATGCCTTGAAGTATTCACCAGAAAAAAGCACGATTGAAGTAGCCATTCAATCCCAGTCCAACGGCACGCTACTGTGTCTCAAAGACCAAGGTATGGGCATTAATCCAAACGAATGGACGACCGTTTTTCAACCTTTTTACCGCAGTAATGCCGCCCAAGATCAACCCGAAATCAAGGGACACGGTTTGGGCTTGTCGATTGTGAGTCGTTTGTGTGAACTTTTGGGAATTCAAATATCACTCGATTCCAAAGAAGGGAGTGGGACCTCGATTTTCTTATTTTTTCCTGCCGAAAATTAAGCCGTTCTTAATTTATTTCTATAAGGGTTCTGCTACCTTTGTAGAACAAAAGTTAAATTATGCTCCAAAGACTCATTGCTTTTAGTTTAAAAAATAAACTTATCGTTTTACTTTTTACTGCGATCATCGTCGGTTTTGGTATACATTCTGTCTTTCAAATCTCTATTGGTGCCGTACCCGATGTCACCAACAATCAAGTGCAAGTCATTACTACGTCTCGAAATTTATCGACACAAGATATTGAACAGTTTATTACCTATCCAGTCGAGATTGAAATGGCTAATTTGCCTGGAGTTAAAGAGATTCGTTCCATCTCAAAGTTCGGACTTTCTGTGGTTACCATTGTTTTTGAAGACGATATGGGAACGTATCTTCCGCGTCAGTTAATCGCTGAGAAGATTATTGCCGCTTCTGAAAAGATTCCCCCAGGTTTTGGTACCCCACAAATGGGACCTATAACGACTGGATTGGGCGAGATTTATCAATACACGCTTGAAGTTAAACCCGGATATAAAGATTTATATGATGCCACTGACTTGCGCACCATTCAAGATTGGATGGTCAAAAGGCAATTGTCAGGGATTAAAGGGGTAGTCGAAATCAATACCTGGGGTGGTTATTTAAAACAATATGAAGTCGCCATCAATCCGGCTAAACTCAAAGCGATGAATATTGCTACTTCGGAGGTTTTTACCGCCTTGTCTCTAAATAATAGTGTGGCTGGAGGCGCCTATATTGAAAAGGTAAATCAAAGCTATTTTATTCGGGGTGAAGGCAAAGTAAAATCCCTCGATGATATTGGGAATATAGTAGTAGCCAACAAAAATGGGGTACCGATTTATGTTAAAGATGTGGCACAAATTCGATATGGTCACGCCAATCGCTTCGGAGCCATCACGGGCAATGGACAAGGGGAGAAGGTGATGGGTCAAATCATGATGCTGAAAGGAGGCAACTCCAAGCAGGTGATTCACGAAGTAAAAACACGAATCGCAACCTTACAGCAATCATTGCCGCAAGGCGTGTACATCAATCCCGTCATTGAACGCTCTGAATTGGTTGGAAAAACTACTTTTACGGTGGCCGAAAACCTTATTTTGGGGTGTTTGATTGTCATCTTTGTTGTGGTACTTTTATTAGGAAATTGGCGCTCAGGATTGGTCGTGGCTTCAGTGATCCCGCTTTGTTTGTTGTTTGCCATTTCTTTTATGAATGTTTTTGATATCGATGCCAATTTGATGAGTTTAGGCGCTATCGATTTTGGAATCATCATCGATGGTGCTGTCATTATCGTAGAGTTTATCGCATTTCAAATTGCCCATAAAGCCAAGCATTTAAAACATTTGACGAAAGAAGAACAGCAACTTCAAGTGGATGAGATTACCTTCAAAAGCGCCTCCAAAATGATGAATTCTGCTGTTTTCGGACAGTTGATTATCCTTATTGTTTTTATCCCCATTTTATCCTTGTCTGGCGTAGAAGGTAAAATGTTCAAACCCATGGCGATGACTTTCAGTTTTGCCTTGATTGGGGCCATGTTGTTTTGTTTTACCTATGTTCCTGTGGTCGCTTCTTTGGTTTTGAAACCAGAAGAAGAATCCAGAGACACTTTTGCCGTTCGCTTAATTCACCGATTAAATTCGTGGTATGAACCGACGATTCGATGGGCGCTAGACAATACCAAAAAAGTATTGTATGGAGCCGGAGCGTTGTTGGTAGTGACACTCGGACTTTTTACAACGATGGGAGGAGAGTTCATTCCTACCTTGGATGAAGGCGATTTTGTAATACAACCCGTTTTAAAAACCGGAACATCCTTATCCAAAACAATTGCCATTACCACCGAAATTGAAAAAACTATTCTAAAGAAATTTCCTGAGGTTGAACAAGTGGTAAGTCGTATTGGTGCTGCCGAAGTACCGACCGATCCGATGAGTATGGAGGAAAGTGATGTAATTGTAAAATTGAAACCTCGAAGTGAATGGACCTCGGCATCGACTAAAGACGAATTGGCTGATAAGATAAAAACGGCTATAGAACAAAATATTCCAAATATTGAAATTGAATTTACACAGCCCATTGAAATGCGGTTTAACGAGCTAATTTCGGGAACAAGAAGCGATGTAGCGATTAAAATTTTTGGCGAAGACTTGAATGTTCTGGCTGAACGTGCTAATGCGATCAAAAATGCCATTAATAATGTGGAAGGCGCTTCCGATATTATTGTTGAAAAAACGGAAGGCTTACCTCAAATGTCCGTGGAATATGATAGGGCCAAAATAGCGCGCTATGGAATGAATATTGAAGCCCTAAACGATATGATTTCGTTGGGATTTGCTGGCAAAAGTGTGGGGACTGTTTTTGAAGGCGAAAAACGGTTTGATTTGGTTATTCGTTTGAACCAAGAAAACCGACAAAGTATTGATGATTTACGCAACCTCTATGTCACCACGCCGCAAGGAGAGCAAATACCTCTTTTTCAGTTGGCTAAAATTGAATATACGAAAGGTCCGGCCAAGATATCACGTGACAACACCCACCGCCGCATTGTCGTTGGAATCAATGTGCGCAACCGCGATATGCAAAGTGTCGTCGATGATATCCAGAAGATAATTCAAGATAAAATTAAATTGCCGCCTGGTTATTACATTACCTATGGGGGACAATTTGAAAATCTAAAAAGTGCTGAAGCACGGTTGATGATCGCGGTTCCCATCGCTTTGTTTCTCATCTTTGTATTGTTGTATTTTGCGTTTCAATCGGTGCGCGAAGCCTTGATGGTCTATTCAGCCATTCCTTTGTCGGCGGTAGGGGGAATACTGTTTTTGTTTCTTCGCGATTTGCCTTTCAGTATTTCTGCGGGGGTCGGTTTCATCGCTTTGTTTGGAATCGCGGTTCTTAACGGTATTGTTTTGATTGAACATTTTAAAGAACTCAAAAAAGAAGGAATGCAAGATATTAATGCCTTAATTTTAAAAGGAACTTCCGATCGATTGCGACCTGTCTTGTTGACCGCCGCCGCCGCTGCATTGGGATTTTTACCTATGGCCATCTCGAGTTCGGCGGGCGCTGAAGTGCAACGTCCTCTCGCGACCGTAGTCATCGGTGGATTGTTGACAGCCACGATTTTGACACTTATCGTGTTGCCCGTTTTGTATAAAGTTTTGGATACTAAAGAATCGAAAAAAGCCAAATTGAAAATCAATACCAAATTACTTGTAGTGGCACTGTTTTGTTCATCCTCCTGGGGTTTTGCACAACAAAAAAATGCCGAGTTAGAGGGGTTGTTGGAAATAGCAACGACCAACAATGCAGCACTCAAAGCCATGAATACCAATGTCGATCGTGCCAAAGCTGCTATCAAAACGGCCTATGCCATTGACAAAACCACGTTGTATTACAGTTACGATCAAAATAATTTGGCCTTAAACGATATTCCCATAAAAGTCTTTGGTGTACAGCAACAATTTAGTTTTCCCACGGTGTATGGAGCACAACGAAAAGTACTGGAAGCCGAATACGAAAAAGAAAAAGCGGCCTTTGAACTACAAAAGTTAGCCATTTTTCAGGAAGTTGCACAGCATTACAATACCTTGGTCTACCTGAATCATCAAAAAGAAATGTACCACTATTTAGATAGCTTGTATCAAAATTTTTCAAGAGCCAGTGGACGAAAATTTGAATTGGGGGAAAGCAATTATTTGGAAAAAATCACCGCCGAGAGCAAGTATCGACAAATTCATACCAAGTTGGAACAATTGGATGTGGCATTAGAGGCAACTTATGCTCGGTTACGTGCCGTCCTACAAGATAAAGAGGTTCCTTTGGTTGCAACAAAAAAGTTAGAACCCATAATGGAATTGGATTATAGTTCAAATAAAAACCTTTATAATGTTTATTATCAAAAAGTTAGCGAGGTTAGTAATCGGAATATTGTACTCCAAAAGCAAGGCTGGTTACCCGATTTGAGTTTGGAATACTTTCAAGGTAGAAACAATGGATTGTCGTCCTCATTGTATGGATTTCAAGTAGGGGTTTCAGTTCCTTTGTTTTTTGGAGCAACTCAAGCAAAAGTAAAAACAGCCCAATTGGAGCAACAACGTTGGGAATTTCAGAAACAGAATGAGGTTCAACGCTTAGAGCAAACGATTAAAGCCCAACAGAAAGAACTCGAACGGTACCAAAAAGCCATGCAGTATTACCAGGAAACGGGAAAACAATTGGCCGATGAAATTACCAAAGTAGCCGATCGGAGTTTTAAACAAGGTGAAATTGACTTTTTTCAATACATCATTAGTTTGGAAAATGCAACCGAAATTCGCGCCGCTTATTTGGATGCGGTGTACCACTATAATGCCCTTCACTATCAGTTACACTATTTGACACTTCCGTAATTATGAAAAAAATAATCGCTATAACACTGAGTTTACTCGCATTTGGATGTAAAAACGAATCGGCTACTTCTGAAGAAATGGCTCAAGATACAGGCTATGAAACCGTTTCACAACAGCAATTTAAAACCATGGGAATGGACATAAGTACTCCCAATGTCAAGGATTTTGATGTGACAATCAAAGCCTCGGGAAGAATTGATGTTCCCCCAAAAAATCGTGCAAAAATCACAACGTACATTGGTGGTTTTGTTAAGTCTTCCAATCTATTGATAGGTGATAAGGTGCAAAAAGGACAGGCGTTATTAACTATTGAAAGTCCGGAGGTGGTTGATATGCAAAAAGAATATCTCACCGTTGCCCGTCAAATTTCGTACTTGAAGTCGGAATTCACGCGGCAAAAAACCTTATACGATGAAAAAATTACCTCACAAAAGAATTACTTAAAAGCCGATAGCGACTACAAAACGGCTTTGGGACAATACCAAACGTTGCGTCAGAAGCTGGTGATGTTGAATATTAGCCCCAACGCTGTAGAGCAGGGCAAAATAGCCTCTACCATTACTTTGTATGCTCCAATTTCGGGCGATGTGATTGCTGTAAATGCATCCGTGGGTATGGCTGTCAATCCGTCTGAATCGTTGATGGAAATTGTCAATACCAGCGAATTGCATGTCGAGTTGAGTGTTTTTGAAAAAGATATTTTACAAGTAAAAGAAAATCAGTTAATCAAATTTACTGTTCCCGAAGCCTCTCAAAAAGAATATACAGGAAGTGTTCATTTGATTGGTAAATCGATAGAAGGTACAGAGCGCACAACCAACGTGCACGGACATTTGGATGAAAAGGAAAAACAAGAACTCCTCACAGGTATGTTTGTTGATGCCCGTATCGTAATCGATCGCAAAAAAGGGTATGCGATTCCTAAAGAGGCTTTAGGAAAAACGAATGACAAATATTTTGTACTTTTATTACATCATAAGGATGCCAAAGGATTCCATTTTACCAAAGTACCCGTTCAAGTGGGCGGCATCTCCGAGGATTTTGTGGAAATTATGTTAAATGGAAAAATTAATCCAGAGGCTAAACTACTTGTTAAAGGAGTTTTTGATGTAACCAACTAAATATGAGTCCATCACAATTAGAAACGCAACTACAAACCGAAGTAGATACAGCATTTTTGTACCGAAGTATTGCGGCGGTACAAACGGATGCGAATTTGCAGAAAGTTTTAGAGGCTCTAGCGGCTATTGAGGTTGCGCATGCAAATCATTTTTATAAAGAATTGTTGCAGGGAAATGCCAAAGCTCTTTTTCCAAAACCCTCCCGTCGTGCGCGATTTCAATTGCGTTTAGGAAAAATATTTGGCTACAATGCCATTATCAGTAGTTTGGCCAGTGTAGAAAAACAGATGGCTTCTTCAACGGTTCGAAATAAACAAAAATCAGGAGAACTGGTTTCGGGTTTTGAACACAACCATTTGCGGATTATTGAAGCCGTTAGTGCCAATGAAGCTCTGAATATATCGGGAGGATTGCTCTCTAAGTTGGAAAGTCGCCACAAATCGGTAGGGGGAAATGCACTACGTGCTGCAGTGTTGGGAGCCAACGATGGTTTGGTGTCCAATATGAGTTTAGTGATGGGAGTTGCGGGTGCGGCAGTGAAAAATGATACGATTTTATTAACGGGAATTGCGGGTTTACTGGCTGGGGCTATTTCGATGGCTTTAGGCGAATGGTTATCGGTGCAGAGCTCACGCGAATTGCATCAAAGGCAAATCGATTTGGAAATGAGCGAACTCGAAGCATCGCCCGAGGAAGAAAAGAAAGAATTAGTCTTATTGTATCAAGCGAAAGGATTGTCGGAAAACGAAGCACAGCAATTAGCTGAAAAGGCGTTTGTTACTCCTGAATCGGCATTAGACATATTAATTGTCGAAGAGTTAGGAATTGACAAAGAAGAATTGGGTGGATCGGCTTGGGTAGCTGCGATTACTTCATTTATTTTGTTTGCCTTGGGAGCGATAATTCCTCTTTTTCCATTCTTTATTCTTACGGGACATCAAGCGGTATTATTAAGTTTGGCTTCTAGTGTAGTAGGATTGTTTGCTATTGGAGCCTCAATCACCTTGTTTACAGGGAAATCGATTTGGTTTTCGGGAATGCGACAAATCCTATTTGGATTAACCGCAGCAGCGATTACTTTCGGAATTGGAACGTTGATAGGCGTGCAATTGGCAGGATAATATTTTTTTAATTTTTATATTTTTTACTTATGAACGAAGCACATTTACATTTGGTAGTTAATCATTTTCCAATCGTGGGCGTAATATTTGGATTTATACTCTTAGTTGGAAGTTTGGTTTTTCGCAATAAAACCTTGCAAAACACGGCTTATTTTTTATTCATCATTAGTGCTATAGCTACGTTAGCTAGTATGCGAACAGGTGAAGGCGCAGAGGAAATTGTAGAGGAAATACCTGAAATAGGGCACGATATTATTCATGAACATGAGGAAATTGCCGAAAAAATGGCGTTGATCATGTATGCATTAGGCGGACTTTCCTTAGTGGGTTGGTATATGAATACAAAAGAAAATGCCAAAGCAAAATGGGTGGCGCTTTTGGCTACCCTAGTTTCGATTGCAGGGATGGTTTTAGGAAGTTTAACAGGAACCAGTGGTGGTGAAATTCGTCACACTGAAATTCGTGAAGCTACAACGCAAAGTCCGGCAACACAGGAGTCAGCAACGGAGTCGCATGAAGAGTAAACACGTATTATTTTATAATTCAAAAACGGACGTTCTAGTGAGCGTCCGTTTTTTTTTAGGCATGTTCAAAAAGTTGTATTTGACTTTTTAAGCGTTCGATTAACATATTCATCATTCGCTTATTTAAATTTGAAGAGTTTTGAATATATTCACGGTATTCGTCGACGGTAAACAATCCGATGACAATTCCTTTTAGAGAGTTTCTAAACTTGATATCCCGCTGGATGACATTTTCGATGTACCCCATTTTTTTATCGGGTGATAAGTCAAAAAAAACATTCTTTTGCTTTATGGCATAATTTCGAAAAACCTCAATGAACAAATCATTTTGCAACTTCAAGATAGGGCGTAGCGTCTGATTTTGAAAAACCTCTTCTGAAGAAGAAAAAGGGGTAATTGTGCCAATGGCTTCGCCGCGCAATTCCATCAAGCTGGGGTCTCTAGGTTCCATTTTTTCTTTTAAAGGTAATCAAAAAAGCCCCTGCGTTGAAGCAGAGGCTTTAGTAGTTATTAATAGCTATTTGTTAATTACTTCACACGGAAGGTAACACGACGTACTAGTTTACGTGCACCATCGGAGTTTGGATCTACCGAAGTATCTTCCCCTTGTACAACTACATTCATACGGTCAGCACTGATTCCAGCTTTCACCAAGATTGCTTTCACAGCTTCAGCACGTTTGTTGGCTAAACTAGTGTTGGATGCCGTTGATCCAATTTCGTCAGCATGACCAATGATATCAATTTTAACATCAGGGAAGTTACGGAGGTAAGTCAACATAAAGTCAATTCCTTCTGTAGATACATTGGTTGGTGTCGATTTGTTGGTATCGAAATAGGTAGTAACGTAACCTTCGTTGATAAGATTCTTAACCATATCAACATTAGATTTCTCAGCAACTTGTTTGGCTGATTTGTCTACGTAGCGCTCCAATTCATCGGGTACACCGTTACGGTTAATATCCACCATTTTACCACGAGTATCCACAGCAACACCTGCTACTGAATTGTTCTCTTGGTCTAGGTAATCAGGCACACCGTCTTTGTCGGTATCGTTCATCAAGGTTTCCATTTCGTCTACACGTTTACCCAAAGCTTCAATCTCTTCCGATTTTTTATCGCGAATTGTTGCCCAGTCACCATGCATGTCATTAGCACCAAACGAATACGATAAACCGATCGTTCCTGAAATCATTTGACCGTTTAAATTGTTCGAAATATCAGCGTAGGTACCATCCCAGTTGAAATGCTGACGGTAGTTATTTTGCACCGTGATATCCAACATAGCTGCCAAACGATTGGTGATTCTAAATTGAGGTGTTATCCCAACTACTAAACCACCGTTCCATTCGGTAACATTGTAATTATGATCATTTTCAACAATATTTTTAGTCTTAGAAGTCATCGCATCAATTTTTATCCCAGCGTGAGCTAATAACCCAAAGCGATTAAGACTTTCTTGAATGCCAAACAAACGACTTAGGTTGACCACCCCTTGAATGGATACACCAAACTGTTGCATCTTGAAAGGTAAACTTCCATTTCCTTCAATATTTCTAATTTCTTCGAAGTGTAATGCTCCTTTAAAACCGAAGTTTGGACTGAACATGTAACGACCAGCTAAGGCAAAACTGTTCGCTTGAGGTTTTCCAAAAAAAGTACCGGGATCACTTGAAAAATATCCGGGTGAATACGGTTTAACTCCTTTTGCTTGTCCTACAGAAGCTTCAATAGTCCAACGGTTGAATTCGGAAGAGGCTACAGTGTCGTTAGCAACCTCTCTATTTTGTGCATTTAGGGCGGTAGTTGAGACCAACACTAAAGACAACAAAGTAATTTTCTTCATACGGTATAGGTTAAATTTATACTTTGAATTGCAAATATAAGCCTTTGAAGTAAATAGGCAACAAAAAGTGTTAAAAGATTCCTTATTTTTACCAACACAATCATCAACAATTGTAAGAAAAATCTCAAAACTACATTTCTCATAATAAATTAATTGCGAATAAGTTATGCGTTTCCACACTCGAAAATGGGTAAAACCCGAAGATTTAAATCCCAACAGCACTTTATTTGGTGGACGATTACTGGCTTGGATAGATGAAGAAATAGCGCTCTATGCTATCATTCAATTAGAGACGCCACGTATTGTTACCAAACACATGTCCGAAATCAATTTCCGGAGTTCTGCCCGACAAGGCGATATTATAGAAATTGGAATAGACGTCCTAAAATTTGGTACCACTTCGCTAACCCTAACGTGTGAAGTACGCAACATGATGACCCGCGAAACCATTATCACCATTGATCATATCACCATGGTAGGTGTTGATGAATTTGGCAAACCGAAACCGCACGGGAAAACAAAAATAGAATACATCAGCGATCGGTTAAATCGCTCTATTTAAGGGGTTGAATCGATTGCAATTGTGGACGATAATTCAAATATTTCCAAATCAAAATAAGGTACCGAGGCCATGACATGATCAAAAATATCGGCCATGATGTATTCGTATTGTTCAAAGCGTTGGTCTTTTGAAAACGCATAAATTTCTAGCGGAATACCTTGAGCTGTAGGTTGTAATTGACGACACAATAAAATCATGTTTTTATTCAGTCCCGGATGCTGTTCCAAATAGCCCGTAATGTATTTTCGAAACAAACCAAAATTGGTCATATTCCGACCGTTTACCAACAATGATTTATCGATTTGATGTGCCGCATTAAATTTTGTAATCTCAAGTTGACGTGTATCGATATAACTAGAAATCAATTGAATTTGCTTCATTTTTTGAAGTTCGTTTTCTTCCAAAAAACGAATACTTTTGGCTTTAATCAGGATAGAACGTTTAATGCGTCGTCCATCGGAATCCAACATGCCACGCCAGTTTCGAAAAGAATCAGAAATGAGACTGTAGGTGGGAATTGTGGTGATAGTATGGTCGAAATTTCGAACTTTTACTGTAGCCAAATTGATTTCAATCACATCGCCATCGGCACCGTATTTATCGAACGTAATCCAATCGCCAATGCGTACCATATCATTAGTCGCCACTTGAACGCTCGCTACAAACCCGAGAATGGTGTCTCTAAAAATCAAGATGACAAAAGCTGAAACCGCTCCCAAGGTTCCCAACAAGGTATTGGTCGATATTTCAAAAATGCGGGAAATGATAATGCCCGAGCCTACTACCCATAGCATAATCATGATTACTTGGATAAAACTGTCAATTGGTTTGTCAGCGTATTTCGGTTTATCTTTTAAGAAATCACGAATGGACTTCAAAATACTTCGAATGATCCATAAAGTCAGCACTACGATGTAAACCCCAACGACTTTTCCGAAAAATGCTTCCCAATACACATATTCCTCTAAAATAACTGGAACCGATTTGTAGATAAACAAAAAGGGAATGAGGTACGAAATGTACTTGGCCGTTTTGTTGTTGACCAATAAATCATCAAAATTGGTTTTGGTACGTTGCGCAACTACGGCTAAAACGGTGACTAAGGTGAATCGAAAAACCCAATAAATGATAAAGGCAACACCCACCATCTCAATCATATTAACCACTAGGCTAGTATAGGAGGCAAAGGTGTCACCAAATCCTAATTTTCGGATTAATGGATATAACCAACCGTAGAGTAATTCCAGTTTATGATGCATTTTTTACAAAACGTTTTTCGGCCACAAAGGTACCAAATGGAAGGAGGGAAGCCAATTCTACCCAAAATAAATCTTTCCAGCTCCATCCTTGTTGGGGTTTTAGGGCAAAAGCGAGGTAGACATAGGCAATAAACAAAATCCCATGCGCCATCCCAATGGGAAACAAAAGTGTTTTATACAAGATTAAATCTGAGGGCTTTATCAACAGCATATTGATAAACAAAGCGATATACGATAGTCCTTCTCCCCAAGCAACCCAGCGAAAAATTGTTGTCATACTTTTTTTTGAGGGCAAAAATAGGGGAGTGTTCGCTTTGGTAATAATTAATTATCGAAAATTTAACCAAAACAAACGCGTTGAAAATTAGGAGGAACGTCTTTTTTAATGTTATTTTTGCAAAATTTCATTTTTGATGTCCGAGCTACTCCATAACGATGAATTCGAAGTCCGTAAAGAGCTTTACGACTACCAAATTCGTGACATCAACGCTATTTTTGAACGACTCGATCACTCCCCAGCAGCCTATCATTTATTGTATCAATTGCCTACAGGGGGTGGAAAAACGGTGATATTTTCAGAAATCACAAGGCGTTATTTAGAAAAACATCAAAAGAAAGTGGTCGTTCTCACGCACCGCATCGAATTGTGCAAGCAAACTTCGAAAATGCTCACCCATTTTCACGTTAAAAATAAGGTCATCAACAGTACCATCAAAGAATTACCCGACCAAGATGAGTATGCTTGTTTTGTAGCGATGGTGGAAACCTTGAAAAATCGTTTAAACGATAAAAAATTAGCGATACAGGATGTAGGCTTAGTGATTGTCGATGAAGCACATTTTAATTCCTTTCGAAAATTATTTAGCGCATTCAAAGATGCTTTTATCTTGGGCGTAACGGCTACCCCTTTGAGTTCGAATATCAAACTGCCGATGTATCAAAATTACAACGAGTTGATTGTTGGTGATACTATCCAAGAATTGATTGATCAAGGGTATTTGGCCAAGGCTACCACATACAGTTACAATGTAGGTTTAACCTCCTTAAAAGTAGGAATCAACGGAGATTATACCGTAAAATCCTCCGATGAATTGTATTCCAATTTGATGATGCAGGAAAAACTGCTGCATGCCTATATGGAAAAATCTTTTGGCAAAAAAACCTTGATTTTCAACAACGGTATTCATACATCTTTATATGTGTATGAAACGTTTAAAAAAGCGGGCTTAAACATTCGTCATCTCGACAATACAACGCCCAATGATGAACGAAAATCGATTTTGAAATGGTTCAAAAAAACACCCGATGCGATTCTAACCTCAGTGAGTATTTTGACCACGGGTTTTGATGAACCTACAGTGGAGAGTATCATTTTGAATCGAGCTACCAAATCGATTACGCTTTACTTTCAAATGATTGGAAGGGGCTCCCGACGTTTGCCACACAAAACAGAGTTTACCATTATTGATTTGGGTAACAATGCCTTGCGGTTTGGATTGTGGAATGCACCTGTCGATTGGCAACAAATATTTAAATCGCCCGAGTTTTACTTGGCCAGTCTGAGGGATGATGCCGAAATAGAGCGAAATTTTACCTACGAAATGCCACCTGAGTTGCGCAAAAAGTTTGCAAATACCACCGATTTCTACTTCGATCTCCATGAAGAATTTAAGAAGACGATCAAAAACAACCTCAAAGCCAAAACCGTTATTGATTTGTCAATACAACAACATACGCGTATTTGTGTAGAAAATGCCGATGATGCTATTCAAGCGAAGTTTCTGGCCAAAGAATTGCATGATGATATTGATTATCGTGTGCGGCAATATTGTGTTTTACTAGGCAATACTACCAAAAATTACCGACTTTGGTTAATTGAAGATTATAAGGAAAAATTAGTCCTTGAAATCGCGCGAAAAATGCGTTTAAAATTATTCTCTTAACAAACACCCTTCGAACTTTTTCGTAACTCGATGAAATACATCAATTTATCGATGTGTGCAATTTGTATTATATCTCAACATACATTATTAAGTAACAATGTGCATTTCATCGAGTATATTCATGTTTATACCTGATTTCGTTTCGCTCTCCAAAAGGCAAAAATATCTTTGTTTTAAATATGAATTTTAATCGCCCCAGATTAAAAAATCCTATTAGATTCTTATGCGAAACAAACACGAAGTATTGCTGATCATGGAAGGGACATACCCTTTCAATGGCGGAGGAGTCTCCACGTGGGCACACATGTTGTGTAACCGGGTTGACAATGTAGAATACACTCTGTATTCTATCAACGCCCAATTTGAGAAAAAGCCCAAGTACACCTTGAGTTCAAATGTCAAAGAATGTATCCAGGTTCCCTTATGGGCTCCTATGGAACCGCATGAATTGGTGAACTATGGCAAAAAGTATTACAAATCGGTGGTTCGTAAACTCAAGGCTGAGGACGCTGATATCAAAACGATTTTCTTGCCTTTGTTTATTGAATTGTTGGAAGCGATTTATGCTGAAACGCAAAATCCGAAAGCACTAGATACACTTTTCTTTGCCATGTGGAATTATTTTCAGAAGCGCGATTACAAAAAAACAATGACGCACAGCTTGGTGTGGGATTGTTACAAACGCTTTTCGAAGCAACAAATTGAAAAAGACAGGCATTATTCAGCGACATTGCAGGATCTTACTATCGGCATGCGTTGGATTTATCGTTTTTTAATTCCCATTTCCATTCCGGTAAAAAAGGCAGATATTGCGCATTTAACGCTGGCTGGTTTCCCAGTTATCCCCGCTTTGGTGTTGAAATATAAATACGACACCCCTTTGGTTGTTACCGAACACGGCGTGTTTATTCGGGAGCGATTAATTGCGATCAATCAGTCGGAATATTCTTTTTTCTTAAAAAATCTTTTGATTCGCTTTTCGGAAGCCATCACCCGTTTGGTGTATCATAAAGCCGATCGCATATTGTCGGTCAATAATTTCAACAAAACTTGGGAAACCAAATACGGCGCCGACCCCAACAAGATTGACGTTATCTACAACGGTATCGATAGCGATGTATTTGTACCTAAGGCAAAGCCAGCCCATCGAAAAGATATTCCTACCGTTGTGGCTGCGGCACGAATTTTTGAATTGAAAGACATACTTACTATGATTCGTTCTTGTGCCGTGGTGAAAGCAACCATTCCCAATGTCGAATATAGGGTATATGGCGACTATGATGCCGTACCGGAATACACGGAGGAATGTCGTGCGTTGATTGCAGCATTAAAATTGGAAAAGAATTTCTTCCTTGCGGGTTATCATAATACCCCTCAAGAATTGTTTTGTGAAGGCGATGTTTCAATTTTGACCTCCATTTCGGAAGGATTTCCCTACACGGTTCTTGAATCCATGAGTTGTGGAATTCCTGTAGTTGCTACCGATGTGGGTGGGGTAACCGAAGCGTTGGATTCCACTTGCGGTCGGGTGTGTAAACCCAAAGATCACATTGCTATTGGAAATAGTGTGATCGAATTATTGCAAAACGAAGCATTACGTAAACAAATGGGAGAGGCTGCTCGTAAACGAGTGCTCGATCATTTTACCATCAACACATTTATTTCAGCTTATGAAAAAGCCTATGATGTGGTGATGGAAGCCAAATTCAACAATGCCATTTACTTGCATCAGTTGGTGGATGAAATTGCGATGGAAGCGTCATAAACCCCACAAGCCCTTAGCCTACCATGGAAAACCAAACCCAAAATCTAAAAGACCTTACCTCCGAACTGCAAAACCGACTTGGGAAACCTGTGAGTCCACAAGTGGTCGAAGCCGCTATTGAATCCTTGGGGATACGTCCTAAAGACACCCCTGTTGATTATGGCTATCCTTCTATTGAAGCACTGGCATCCGATATCTACCAAAAGCTACGTTCGCTAGATAATCAAGAGCCTTTAAGGAATTGCCGCGAGCGAGAGGGTCAAGAGAGAGAGTCAATTTCAGTTTCAGATTATACGGTTGTAAAGATGAAATTGTTTTCCCAATATTATACGTTGGGCGTTCTTCACCTTCTTCCAGTCTTTATTCAAATTGCTGCTATTATTTTATTTGGATATTCGCTTTGGACGTACACCGGATTTAATGAAATTCAATCCACAGCGGTTGTATTGGGAGTAATAGTCGGAATGGTATCTACCGGTGGATTTGTACAGGTAATTGGAAAGCAAGCCTCGTTTTATTGGAACTACAAAGATTACACTATGGTACAACAAACCATTTCCTACTTGTTTAAATTGGGAATGAAAACCCTTTTCTCGGTACTTTTGGGTATTTTCTTGCTTAATTTCTTCTTTCATATCTATCCCTATGAAGTCCTACTTATCGTGTTTTGTTATGCCTTTTTTGTAGGCTTGTTGTTACTCATTTTAGCACCCTTACATCCTGTGAAGCAACGCTGGATGATAACCGTTTCGATTTTGGCAGGAACCATTGCTGCCTTACTTTTAAAAAACAACACTCATTACCCTATCTATATCACCCACTGGTTTGGGATCACCATAACGATTTTGGTGACGCAAGTTTTTCTCTTCTTTTTCTTTAAAAAAATTCAGAAAAAAGGGTTGAATGCCCACAGTGCTCCATTGAAGACTCCTGTTGTTTTATATCATAATTACAGTCATTTTCTTTACGGAATGATGTTGTATGCGTTCATCTTTATTGATCGAATTTTAGCCTGGTCATCAGGTATTCAGGAGAATCCACCTTTCTTGGTGTTTTTTGAGAAAAATTACGAATTGGGTATGGACTTGGCGATTTTGGTGTTCTTACTCTTGGCTGGGGTATTGGAGTTCAGTATCGCCACATTCACTCGCTTTATCGATATTGGTCAAAAGCATACCGCTTCCGATCAAATCGCGAATTATGCGCTCGAAATGCAACGAAATTATCGTTTACATGTAATGGCACTTTGGATTACAGGAATCTTAGCATTTGTCTTTATATTTTACCTCTTGCAAGCGCCTTGGGCCTTAAAAAATCATTTCAAACCCGAGATGATCAAACAATGTCTTACGATTTTTATCGTGGGAGGAATTGGCTACATTTTTTTTGCTTGGGGGATACTTAATACTTTGTATTTGTTTACGTTAGGACAAATAATAAAGCCTCTAAAAGCCATCATTTATGCTGCTTTGGTGAATTTTTCTGTCGGTTTTGTGTTGAGTCGCTTTGTCGCTTATGACTATAGTGTATTTGGAATGTTGGTGGGCTCGATAGTTTTTATGATGCTCACCTGTCGTGCATTGCATAGCTTTTTTAAACAATTGGATTATCATTATTATGCGGCGTTTTAAATCCCTTTGGATTCCTTTATTACTAATTCTACTTGTCCTTATGGCCCTTCAATCTCCATCGAAAATGAAAATCATGTATTGCTATGGCAAATTCAAACCCGAATTGGTCAAAGGATATGATTTGGTGGTGGTGGAAGCGGCACATTTTTTTCCCAGTAACGTTCGTGTATTAAAAGACAATAATAAAAAAGTGATCGCCTATATCAGTTTGGGAGAAGTCAATCGTTACGCGGCACATTTTGAAAAATTAAAGAAATCCACTTTGGGTAAAAATGAAATTTGGGATAGTTATTACCTTGATATTCGTTTAGAGCAAACCCAAACTATCTTATTGCAACTTATGAAAGACTTGTTTGATCAAGGATATGATGGATTGTTTTTAGATAATTTTGATAATTTCAATCAGTGGGGACCTCAAAAGGAGCATAAAGAAGCTTTTATCGCTTTTGTAAAACGAATTCGAGATACCTATCCGGATAAGTTTTTAATTCAAAACGCAGGAATCGAGTTGGTTCCACAAACCTTTCAATGGGTTGATGCTTTGGCGGTGGAATCGGTGGTTACAGATTATGATTTTAATGCAAAAAGATACCGATTACGCGCAGCAAAACAATACCAACCTTATCGAGAAGAGTTATTGCAATTGTATGCTAAATATAAATTGCCTACCCATTTGATTGAGTATGCCGAAAGTTCGGAGTTGAAAAATGCTATCGTTAAAGAATTGGAAAACACTCCTTTCGATTATTTCATCGGAAGCATTAGTTTGCAAAAATTACCCCAAAACATAAAGTAGTATGGAATTATTCTGGACCAGTTCAATCTTAATGGGGTTTGTGCGATTGTGCGTGATCGTATTATTTCTTTTTTATTTAAGTCGAAAGTTCATTGCTGTAGACCATCGTTTGCATTTATTGGATTTTATTGTACTCAACTGGTATCGTTATGCTGCGGTTTTGACGCTAACGTTGTTTGTGTTGGTGGAAGTTGGTGCCTACAATCTTTTCAACTGTTTTGTAATTTTCACTTTACTACTTCTCGTTGATTGGTTGGGCTGGAAAAATATTATTCGACCAAGGGCATACATTACTGAAAAATTCAAAGAGAATTCCTTACGATATTTAAAACTTGTTGAAACAAAAAAATCAATATTTTATTGGTTATCATTCAGAAAAAGTGCCCCAGAGCATCGAATGCAAAATTGGATTTTATTTTTCACCCCTATTTTCATTGGGATTACTGTCTTTTTAAGCCGTTACTATTTTGTACAATACGACAACTATTCTTTATCTGATGCTTGGATCAATGATTTAACTAAGTTGATCAAATTTGACAATCAATATTGGTTTACCAACGAATTAGCCACCGACGCCGAGTTGGCTCTTGCCAATTTTTACGGTAAAGTCACTGATGTAAGTCCGATCATTGCATTACAAGTCATCGCCATACTCGAATCTACAATTTTAGCCATTATCGTATTTTGGGTTATTCATCGATTGGCACCTTCACGATACATCGCGCCATTGTTGGCCGCCTTGTTTTTTGGTTTGGTTTATGTGGTAACCCCTATCAATGTTTACTATTTACTAAAAGGAAACCCCCTGTTTTTAGCGTTGGCTTTTGCTTTGCCAGCTTTTGTATTTTACATTCAACCTAAACAATTCAAAGGCAGTACCCTAAGCTATTTGTTTAGTTTTTTTGCCGTTTTTGTCTCTGTTGGACTTACCGATTTGATTACCTTTTTCATTTTGATCCCTTTGTTTTTAGTCATTGGCCTTTTTACAACTTCTTGGAATGTAAAAAAATACAATTTTCGTATACTGGCAGTTTATGGTTTATCTGTGGGGGTTATTTTTACGATTTATTACTTCGCCTGTGCCTCACAAAAAGTGCCTTTGGATTATTTCTTTCAATCCAATATGCTTTCAGTAAGCGCATACACCTATTTGCCACAGCTCATTTTACCCTACAAAACAATTATATATTATACCCAATGGTGTGCAATGATTGGAACAATTTTATGGACTGTTCTTTATTTTTTCAAAAAAGAAAAGGGAAGAGGGCCACTAACATTTTTTATGTACTTTAATGTATTGGTTATCGTTACCCATATTAAAAGTGAATGGCTGGATCGCGACTTACTTTATAATTCATTTGTGGTTTTTATTCCTATTGTAATCGGTTTTACAATCGCCATGTTGATTCATTTGTTGGAAACAATACCCTTTCCTTGGTTCCGATTTACTCCTTTTGCTATGGGATTCACTTTTGTAGGAATGTTATACGGTGCTTTAAATTTACAAAAATCATTTCTCCAACAACTTTCTCCCTCCGATGCTACTCCCAAGTATATGCTCCATGCATACGACAACATTGCCAAAACCTATTTTAGTTATACCTACACTATCGTCAACGATCGAGCGACCCAAGTCATTAGTAATAATTCTCATTTCTTTATGAATTACGAGGATTTTTTGAGTCAATATTTAGAAAAAGATGCGCAATACGAACGCATAAAAAAGAACAAGAAAATTTTACAAAATAATCCAGATCAAATTCTATCAAAAAGTGTACTAGTTTTTGTCTTGGATAAGAATCACCCTCGGGATAACTCCTCGTTTTCCGAAAATATAAAGTATTATGATCCCTTGATGAAACAGCTTCAAGAGCTTAAAAACCGTGGACGTGAAGTCAACGTTTTTTACCGTTCTCCTTTGCTAACAGTTTATGAAGTGGTCAATAATCCGAATGAAAGTAAAATTTCGGATATCATCTTTAAATAGCCTACCCAATGAAAACAACCTTCCTAAATAAACGTGTAACACTCCTTTTCATCGGTATCGTTTTTCTGTTGCATAGCTGTGGCAAACGAGAGGATTGGAGTGACTTGTCTTTTGATTTATTGAAAAACGAGCAAGAGGAGACCTTTAAAAATCTTCAGCCTTATGCTTTACCGGGGATGAGTGACCAACCTGTTGTACTTACATTGTTGGATGCAAAATCGAAGAGCAGCAAAGCCTATTCAGAAGCCATTCAGAAATCCTGTGATTACACCAAACTTCCTTTTCGTGCCACCGATATTGATAGTTGGAATGCACAACCGGTTATTCCTGAAACCGTTCGTGTAGTAATGATTTACAACACCAAGCGGGTAGCTGAGGCTGGGATTCCTATTTTATTGGATTTTGTGTTACGTGGTGGTACCGTTTATGTTCCTTTTGCGGCTGAAGATCATCGTTTTGCATTTTTGCTTGGATTTCAATCGCGCGCCAATTGGGAAACCGATACGACCTCCAAAGGATGGCATTACACCACGCCCGTATTTCCAGGTATGACCGGAAAAAAGATTGGAAAAGAGATTCCGCTCTATGGATTTACGACCGATAATTTTAGCCCCTCCATCAAAATCTTAGCTACGGCTGCCAATAATCCCAATTACCCCACCATCATCGAAAATCCAATAGGGAAGGGGCGGGTTATATTTTACAATACCTCCTTTGATTTTACCAAAATTGATCGCGGATTTCTCTTTGTCGGAATTTTAAAGGGTATTGAAGGTGTTCCGTATTCCGTAGCCAATACGTCGACACTTTTTTTGGATGATTTTCCAGCGCCCCAATACGATATCAAAGCCGAACCTATATTGACTGAAATGAACAAAACTACAGCCGAGTTCGTGTCTGATGTTTGGTGGCCCGATATGCGAAAACTAGCAAAAGAGTTTAATATTCCGTATGCGGCTATGTTGACCTTTGATTACCGCAACAAAATTGTACCCCCGTTTACTTTGGATCAATGGAATTTGTTGAAAACGAATAAACGCGATAAGGTTGAATCGTTGTCTGATTGGTTGGTAGATGATGTAAAAAACAACGGTCATGAAATGGCCTTTCACGGTTACAATCACGTTTCGTTAACCAAGAAATTATGGACCAATCCAAAGTTTATCCCCATGGCCATGAATACGGTCAAAAAGAAATGGGAAATCAACAATTATGGAAGATTTCCAGCTACTTATGTACCGCCTTCCAACATTATTGATCCCACGGGAATAAAACTGTTGAAAGAATCTATGCCTTCATTACAGTTCATGTGTAGCTTATATTTGGGCGAAAAACCGGTAGGTGGGGACCGTGAATTTGATTTTGATCCCTATGAGAAACAATTCTTTGATTATCCGCGTATTTCCAGTGGATTTTATTTCTCTGAAGATGAGGAATATACGATTCAATCCTTGTACTTGATTACGGGTATTTGGAACCATTTTGTGCATCCCGATGATATTTATCAAATTCCTGCCACTGCCGATAAAACCTCGGGAGGATATAGTTTACGGAATCAAAAAGCCTATGGTTGGCGCAAGTCGGTAAACAGCGATAAAGCAATGTTCCCCGAATTTAGAAAGTTTATCATTAATTTTAAAAAACATTACCCACTTTTGCGTTTTACCGACGGAAGAACAGGAGGGAAATTGGTGTGGTCTTGGCGCGCTTCGCAAATGAAACATGAATCCAATGATGGTGTCTATGCCGTAAAAGCAACCACTTCGTATGCCCAACCTCAAAATTATTGGTCCTTATTTTCGGAGCAAAATAATGTTGGCGTGTACAGCAAAGCCTTGAAAAGTAAAGGGTATACTGTACATCAAACGCCAATGTTGAATGGTTTTTTATTGAATGTTGCTACCCCAAAACAAGAAATCAGCTTGCCCGATTTATTTCCAAAAACAACCCTATCTTCAGTAGCTTTTACCAAAGTAAAAAATGAAGTTATGGTGGCGTACCAAACATTTCAAAAAGAATTACGGGATTATCAATCGGGAAAATACTGGGATGATTTGCAAATTGCTCAAGAGATTGCCTATCGTAAAGCGTTTCGGGAACGTTTGTCCAATAGCCGTGAAATCGACTCGGTACAATGGAATAAATATGCCAAAATGCTATCGTGGGAAGAGAAAGGAAAAGAGGTATGGGATTTTTACAGTCAGCATGTACAGAAATATCCAAGTGTAAATAATGTGATGTATTCGGCTGAATTAGATCGTCAGATTGGATATTTACACGATGCCGATAAAGAAAAATGGATGTGGGAACAGTTGAAAGTAAAACCTGATTCAGTAGCTTTATGGAAAGAGTATATTGCCAATTTTGATACCGAAGCCTTTGAACCAAAAATTCGAACGGCCTTGCAAACGATAGCGCGATTAGAACCTACCACAGCCCATAAAATGGCCTATATACAGCATTTATTGGATGTGGATCCTGTAGCAGCTAAAAAAGAAATAATGACGCTTACCCCTAGCGCGGAATGGAGTGAATTGGCCGATACCATTGTTTGGATGTATGCCGATGAAGAAAACTATACCGCAGCTTTGGCTTGGGCTGATTATGCAAAAGAAATTGGATTTGCCCAAAAAATGAACTGGTTGTTGGAAACCCGACAGTATAAGTTGGTTGAACCTTTGTATAAGGAATACATAGCTAAAAACCCAAACGATCAAGAAGCGAAATCGTTGATAGTGAGCTATTATCACGACCAAGGGCAATTCAAAGAGAGTTGGATTATTGCCAATGGCATGAACGATTCACCTGAGAAAGAGACGGTTCGTAAAATGTTGAATACTGATGTTCCCTATGAGAAAACGGAATTGCAACAAGACTTAATTGCCAATCAAACTGCTTTATTTTATCCCGAAGTATTGAAAAAAATACAAAAGGAATTGCGCTTGAATTTTGGAGATTTTGTCGAGTTTAACTCCTCTATGGAAACCAACCAAGACGATCCCGCTATTTTGAAAAATTTGTTCACCTACAATCGCTATGATCGTAAAAATCGAATTCATAGTTTCGGAATTGCCTACAACGAATATTATAAATTGGTATTTGTAGACGAAATATATACGTCTAACATCTTCAATTATACCGTTGGATTAGAGTACAAATTTACCACAGCAGTGGTTGATGGGAAACCGCAGTATTGGGCACGAGGGCGCTTTGAAATGGATCGTTTTTCCAATGGCTTTGTTCAAGGAGGTGTTGGTTTTAGTCATGGAAAAGAGAAATCATATAAAACAGCCGATTTAAGTTTTTTCCCAGCGGAAACTTCAGGAGGGTTAAATGAAAAGATTTATAACATTCAATTGCGTGGCTATCATGATCGTCATTTTTTCAATAGAATTGAAGCATCCCTAAATTTTGAGGCTAATTATTACACAGATGGATTATTAACACGAACATTAGTCGAACGAACACCTGATCCGAGAGAGTCGGATCTGATGCGAACGGTGGTCACGGAATTGCCTGATGGGTCATTATTGTTTGAAGAGTTCGATGACGCATTCAATGCCGAATTGACGGTACGCTTTGTTTGGGACAACCGTAAAGTTCGAAAATTCAAAATTTTACCCTTCTTAGAAACCCATGGTTATTGGGGAAGTCGAGATTTAGCGGTCGGTTTTCCGTATTGGATGTTGAAAGATCGCTTTTATACCGGTGGAGGAGTAGGTTTGGAGTTCGGAACCGATAACTTCAATATCAATGTTGAAGGCGGAATTTTTCACGATACCTTTAGCAGTGACTTTAAACGTCTGACTTCGTTAATGAGTTACCAATTGATGGATTTTACCGCTTTTACGATGAATTTTGAATTGTATGAACAGGATAAGTTTTATTCCAACAATGTCATGCTAGGCATTAAGCATAATTTTAAACCACGTAAAAAACGTTAACAAAAAAGGGATTCCAACCGAATCCCTTTTTTTAGTCATCACCCAAAACAATGGGCCGCGTATCTTTTATACCATCTTTCTCTATATCAATAAAATAAATACCATTACTTAATCCTTTAACATCAAGGATTAGTTTGTCAGATTGTTGGGTTTTATTGGTGGTAATCTTTTGTCCTAAAGCATTGTACAAGGCTACAGTATACGTTTCGATATGGGTCAATTGAATCGTCAAAAGATCTTGTGCAGGTACAGGATAAATCACCGCTTGTGGGTTTGCAATATCTGCCAAAGCCAACGGCGCAGTCACATTGATGTTGAAATTCAAATTGTTAAAACCTGTCGTGTCATCCCACATGTTTTGATTGGCCATACGAATGGCGTATTCAGGACGGCTGGTGAGACTTGGACTAGAATCGGCAATGTGCAAATACACACTATAATTTCCAACTGGTAAAGAGGAAGGGAGGGTTATATTTTCAGAAACGACAATCTCTGAAGTACCCAACCAACGCCGGGGATCGGTATTCATTGGTAAAGGGAAAAATTGTTGCGTTATATTGTTTTTCAAAACCAAAGCAACGGTACGCGCATTGTAGGGTGCGGCATAACCACTGTTGATTAACCGCAAAGAGACGGGCAAGGTTGCGCCCAAAACTGCATTCTGCGGTAAGGTGCTACTGCGCATTTCAAAACGATACCCTAACTTTTTCTCCATATCAATAAAGCAATTATTGCTTTCAAAACCGCTGATAACGCCAGGGAAATAATCGATATTCATAAACGACCAATGGAATTTAGCCAATTCCGTAACGGCTGTAGCACATCCCGAACGGGGTAAGTTTACCGCACAAGTTTCACCGCCCATAGGAACAAACTTAGTTTCTTGTTCCAAATAAGGATACTGCGTGGATGGATTTTCATAAGTACCATAATCTGTAGTACTTGCTAAAAAACAGTCATTATGATGACCAATACGCGCTACATTGGTTTGTGAAAATCCTTGTAATGAAGTCAATGCTGTATTGGAGTACATTTGTTGTTTAAATGCAGGATAGCGAATTTGAACCATACGACTGGCGGGAAGTACATCCAAAATCGCATTCAAGATGTCTTTACGGTGGTTGTTGTTGGCGGGAGTTAAATCCGTTTGATTGAAGCCCCAGCCGCCAAATTCAGCTTGGCTGGTATAATACCACTCGCCCCAAAGTCCGATAAATCCGGCTTGCATGACACTAATTACATCTTCGTTGGCCTGCAATAAAGGGGCAATTTGTTGTATATGCGTTAGCATCATCGCTTTGGAAGCATCACGTTGCGCCGCATCTTCATTGTTAGAATACGCAAAACGGATAATGCATTTCAAACCCGCGGCTCGAACTTTATCAAAGTCCAATTGCATCTGAGCGAGATAGGTACTAGAAATAGGACTGTTGATGAAGTTTTCTAAGTAAAAAACACGGTAAACCAAACTTATTTTTTGATTTACGCGGTAGTTCGTTAACGTGGTCGTGTTTAACGCTGTATAGGCATTGGAATGTGTTTCAGTAAATTTAAAGAAACCGCGCTCAGGATTGGCGATAATATCTGAAGACGCTTGATAATTTACGGTTGAATTCTGAGCGACTGCCCATTGAAAAAAGAAAAAACCAAGGGAAATCCAAAAAGTTTTCATAGGCAATGTTCGGTTAAGTTAAAGTAGATTTGGGGGTGTTAATTTCTTGGGGGCAAAATCAACAGTCTAAAATTATAGATAAAAGGCTATATTTTTCCGATAAAATGTAATTTATTTCGCAAATAATCGATGAAATGCACTTGTATTATATTTATAGTAAGAAAAATAATACATTATTATTTAATGCTGCACTTTTATAAATTGTAAATCATAATTTATATTATGTAAAATAGAAAAATGGAAAAGACGATATAGGTTATAAACATCGAATCGTTAAAACTAATCCATAAAACCGACCTTCTTAATCGGTATTAGCACAAACAAATTTATAACTTTGTAACTTAATTTTATCTGTTATGAGTAATGCAATTGCGTATCGAGTTGCCGACTTTTTAAAAGATTTCGAACCGTTTAATTTTTTGAGTTATGACGAACTTGTGGTTATTGCTCAATCGATTCGTGTTTTAAATCTGGATAAAAACAAAACGTTATTTCAAATCAATGATGCGTTACACGACAGTTTTTATGTGGTGGCCAATGGAATCATTCAATTAATGGTGGTTTCCGATGCCGAAGAAATACTTTTAAACAAATGTCATGCAGGCGATATTTTTGGATTACGGCCCTTTTTTGCCAAAAACAATTATCAAATGACGGCAAAAGCTAAGGATGATTGTATTGTGTACGCGATTCCTATTACAGTTTTTAAACCTTATGTATCCAAGAATCAAGCGGTTTTGGATTTTTTATTGGAAAGTTTTGCGACCAATTCCAAGAATCAATCCGATAAAATGGCCAAGGGTCTTATCACGGATTCTATAGCCTTTAGTGAAAATCAATCCGATTTATTGTATTTCCAAACCTTGTCTTACAATCGATCGCCGCTAAAAATTGGAATCCAAACCACAGTGAAAGATACCGCGCAATTAATTACCGATAATTTATTCGATAGCGCCGTAATTACCGAACAAGGAAATCCAGTAGGAATTGTGACGGATAAAGATTTTCGTGCCAAAGTAGCCACGGGTCGAGTTGCCATTTCTCAACCCATTACCCAATTGATGAGTGCGCCTGTAGTCACGGTAATTGAAAATATTTCAGTAGCCGAAGCGCAATTGGTGATGTTAAAACACGGCGTTACCCATCTTTGTGTTACCTATGATGGCACCGATAAGTCGGAAGTCAAAGGGATCATTTCGGAGCATGATTTGGTGGTAGCACAAGCCAATAATCCAGGGGTTCTACTCAAGGAAATTCGAAAATCGGCTTCAGCCAAAGAGCTAAAATCAGTGCGGGACAAACTCACTGAAATCATTCAATCGTCACTTCAACGCAATATTCCCTTAACGCATGTCCAAAGTATTGCTGGGGAAATTACCCTCGCTTTGGTCAAACGCGCTGTCGAATTGGCAATTTTAGAATTGGGCTCCCCTCCTGCCCGTTATGCCTGGTTATGTATTGGTAGCCAAGGACGAAAAGAACAATTGTTGCTAACCGATCAAGACAGTATTTTGATCTTTGAAGACGTGCCTGCCGATAAGTATCGCGATACCAAAGATTACTTCATTCGTTTGGCCAAAAAAGCAACAGCAACGCTTGAGAAAGTAGGTTATAAACTTTGCGCTCAAAATCATGTCGCTAGCAATATGCTGTGGTGTAAATCACTGACAGACTGGATAAAACAGTACAATAGTTGGATGAATACTCCCGGTGAAAAATCCAACGAAATTAGCAGTGTTTTCTTTGATTATGAGATGGCTTCTGGGGAGCAAAAAATTGAAGATGCACTGACAGAGGTTATTTTTAAAAATGCAAAAAATAATGTCTTGTTCTACGATTTCTTAGGAAATGATGCGTTGCGAAAACCACCGCCATTGAATTTCTTTAAAAAATTCAATATCGAAGAAGAAGGTGAGTTTAAAGGCAAATTTGATCTTAAAAATCGGGGCGTTTTACCTTTGGTAGATGCTGCCCGTTTGCTTACTTTAAGCAATGGGATTAAAGGAATTAACAGCACGTTTCAACGCTACAAACAACTAGCCATCATCGACCCGAAGCATGCAGAAATCTATCTCAATTGTGCCGAAGCTTTTTTAACCTTGTCCAAATTCAGTACGGAAGAAGGATTGAAAGAAGATTCAAACGGACATTTTCTTATTTTAGAGGATATGAACAAAGTAGATAAGGAAAAACTAAAATCGGCCTTAGCCCCTATGCGCGACTTGGAAGAATTGATTAAAGATAATTACCAACTCACCCAAT
>CANHRI010000034.1 GCA_947463515.1 Flavobacteriaceae bacterium | reverse complement strand
GTGTTGGTTTCGGCTGTGGTCAACGATGGAGTACCCGTAGTTTCGGTTTTGGAACTAATTGAACCAATACCAACTCCTAAAGTCACATCTGACGTGATGAAATACCCTACCACAGGGACAAAAGTTGACGAAGTGGTTTCAGAAGTACTGTTGTCATCTTTATCGAATGACACCTGACCTCCAGCCCACCATGCACCTTCCAATCCTTTGTTTTCTTTATCCTGTGCATTTCCATTCCAACTCATTAATGCTACAGCTGCTACTAAAAATAATTTTTTCATTTTTGTTTTTTGTTAAAGATTTACAAAACAAATGTACCCGCATCAAAGTAGCGAAAACCTGACATTAATCATTGTTTCGCTATTTTTTTCCATGTAAAATAGCTCCCATTTTATTGGGTTTTATTGTACCTTTACCACATGATTAAAGAAGTTTCGATACAAAATAAACGCGCTCGATTTGACTATGAAATCCTAGAAACCTACACGGCTGGGATTGTGTTGACGGGAACAGAAATTAAGTCGATTCGATTGGGAAAAGCGCAAATTGCTGAAAGCTTCTGCGAATTTCACGGGTACGAACTTTTTGCCATCAACACCTATATTGAAGAATACGCGTTTGGAAATGCTTTTAATCACCAATCACGCAGTGAGCGTAAATTGCTTTTGAATAAAAAAGAATTAAAATCGCTCGCTCGAAAAGTTGAAACCAAAGGATTAACCATCGTTCCGCTTCGACTATTTACTAATGAAAAAGGGTTGGCCAAATTGGATATCGGTTTGTGCCGCGGAAAGAAAAACTACGATAAACGAGAAACACTCAAAGATCGGGATACGCAACGGGATATTGATCGTTTAAAAAAGGCGTTTTAGTATGCTGGATCAACTATTGAAACAGGGTCGGGAAGCCTCGGGTCTATCTACACGAGCGTTAGCATACCAATCGGGGATTGACCAAGCCTTAATCAGTAAGTTTGAAAATGGAAACCGGATTCCCACCCAAGCGCAAGCGCGTTTATTGGGCGAATTGCTGGGTATAGAACTTCAACCCGTGCTCGTTGCATGGTACCGCGTTAAACTCTTGCACCTTATTGATTTTAACCCTGAAGCCATTGAAGCAATCACAGGGATCTTGGAAGAAAAAGGATTAAACCTTGCCAAAAGTGCTGAAAAAGAAGCACAAATTGCATCCATCCTTTCGGAGATAGATCTTTTGAAAAATCGCTTGCAAAACCTATAAAAAAAATCCGGAGTTACTTTCAACTCCGGATTTCTTATTTTATTTGAAGCCTACGATTTGCTCCTCGGCTGCAATCACATCTTCTATATACTTTTTGTAGTTGAGATATTCGGGCGTATCGATATCATTCCAATCCAAAGTCACATCACGTGTTACTTTTAACACATTAGGACTCACACTTTCAAAGCGCAAACTATAGGAGTGTCCTTTGTATTGATACGTTTTACTCTCGGGAATCTCCGAAAACTTTTTTCCCGCGGGAATGGTCAAAATAACCTCACTGTGGTAGGCATTCGAATTTTCATACTTAAAGTACTGAATCGGATAATTGCGTTTGTCAAGTGCCACGATATCGCGGGTGTAGACTTTATCCAAAAAGGGAATTTCCGTAATTTTTAAGTTCCCTACATTTTGCAAACGCTCGGCTATGGTAAATCGCGTTTCAAAAGTAATCCCTTTTTCATAGGTATCGTTTTGAATGGATTTTGCACTTTGGAACGTTACATTCTTTTTCAACTTATTGTTGTAATCTTCTTCGATACGCTTTTTACGAATGTCTTCGGTAGTCGCTTCAGAGAACAACTCGTTGTAATACGATTTGTTGGCTCCTTCCACGGTAAATGTGTTGACAAAGGTTTTTACGTTATCATCCAACGTCACTTCTGTTTTGGCACGCGCCACATTTCGAAGGGCATTATCAAAAGGAATACGAATAATTTGCGACTTTTCATTCTCCGCTTTGTCAAACGAAATAACCAAAGCATTGGCCGTATACAAACTGCTGGGCAACGCCTTAAACGGTAAATATTTATCGGTCAATTCCAAGAAATGATCTTTACCATCCAAAGTGACTTTCACAATACAATGGTTGAACTCATTGGTTGGAAGAGCCATGGAAGAAAATCCATTATCATTAGTCATCACCAAAACCAAATTCGCTTTTAAACCTGCTTGCTCGGCCAAAGCCACAAACAATGTGGAAACGTCTTTACAATCGCCCAACTTGGTAGTAATGGTTTTGGAAGGTTTTTGAGGTACGTGACCACTTTGACGGAAGTCTTGAGAACTGTAGTTGATGTTACTTTCAATATAGGTGTAAATAGCCTTTGCAATAGCTTCCTGGGACATCCCTGCCACTCCTTTTGGAAAAATTTCGGCAAAAGTTTTACGCGTTACTTTATCTTGCTTCAATTGCTTTTTCACCAAATCAGAATACCAGTTTGAAATTTCTTTCCAACTTTTAATGGTTCCAATGCGAATCGTGTTGGTCAAATCCGAATTATCGGCCGCATACGGCTCTTGCAAAGGCATAGCGGGAACATTGCTACGTTTGTACAAGGTGAGATTCCTACCGTTAATTTTCTTTTGAATAGGAGTCACATTTCCATTGGAAAAATGCGTTAAAAATTGAACGTCTTGTGGATAAATAATCCCAAAAATCACTTCAACAGCAGGATAAAAACTATTGAAATAGCAGGAAACATCAAAATCGCGGTAAAAACGTCCATACGAGTTTTCATAACGCTCATATTGAATGTAAATCACATCGCCTACTTTTAAATCGGTAAATACCAACGTTCCACTACCCTCTTCGGCAGGGACAATTGTACCGTCTTGTTTGATCACTTCCGACTTTAAAAGCGAATTGCGATACGATTGCATATCGTATTCTTTCATTTCCTCGATGCCTTGCTCAGAAGTAATTTCATAGAGGTAGGTCACTTTTGACTTGCGTCCCCCTTCAGGGAGAACGTTGACAATGTATTCGTCCAACAAAACAGTTACTCCAAAATCGCCTTTTAAAGTCGTATTGCGTCGTTTTTTGATAATTTCATAAATGTCTTTGGAAGCCACTTCTTCTATTTCATCCGGTGTTTTGGTCATGTCATACAACTGTTTACGCAAACTACTATTCCCCGAATTGTGGGTCAATGACTTACGGAAATACACCTCAGCTTCTTTGAGTTTGTTTTGGTTGTTGTAGATGGTTCCCTTTTGTTGCATCAAACGGAACGAGTAGGGAAAGTTTTGCAACGCCCGATCAATTTCAACCATCGCTTCATCATAGCGCTTCTCTTTAATTAACAAATCGGCATAATCATCGCGCAATCCATTGTGGAAAGGATAACGATCGGACACTTCTTTGTTCAAACGCATCACATCTTCCTTACGGTTGGCATCGTCATAGTAGGAAATCAAATTCTTTAGCGCGGTAAAATTCTCCCGCTTGGCCAACATTTCCTCCATCATGGCGATTGCTTTACTTTTATCGTTTTTCAACCGTTCGTATACATTGATAAAAGAAGTGATGTAAAATTCGTTGTAATTTGAATTAGAAAACAATTCTTCCAATTTGGTGGTCATCTGATTTAAATCGGATTTCCGTGATGCCAATATAAAATCAAAAACCGTATTGATGGCTTCCGATTTAACGGATTTCAACTTTTCTCTAAACTTTTCTAATTCGATAATAGAGGTAGCGCGCAACCAATCGCTGTCTTGAACTTTCATCAAGAAATTGTAATAATATCCTTCATCATTGACCTCAATGTTTTTGGCCACCTCTTCTGACTTTTGATTTTCCTCGCGATTGTTCAAATTGGCAATTTGCATAACTTGAATTAAAGAAGACTTCGGATAAAGCTTAGTCAATTCTTCAATAATATCGGTCGCTAACTCGTTTTTACTGTTGTTGTTATAGGCTTCAAAAAGTAAAATTTTGTACAAGACATTGTCAGGGTTTTGGGCCAATTTTTGTTTAAAAAAGGCTTCGTGCTCCACTTCCAATTCAACAGGATTGAGTTGCTCAAAAGTAGATTTTTGATAGGGTTTAAACGTATTGTATTTGTTCAACCCCTGAATTTCATTGCCTTGGGCGTCCAAAAGCGACACGAAGAAATTGTCGTTGGAGCCATCGGTGGATATTTTTACCAACAAACGATTCATCCCTTGAGGCAAGGTAACTTTCACACGGAATGCATTCATGTCTGTAGCGTCAACATCATTATTGCTGTAGATTTCGGTATCGTTGAGGAAGAATTTTATGGAACTGCTCGCGCCAAAATTCAAATAAACTTCTTGAACTTTGGGATTGTCCAAAAACAATTGGGCATACATAATTCCGTCGCCATATTCGGCTTCGTTATTAAAAATATGATACCCTTCACGATCGCGGTCAACGGGGTTGTACCAGCCTACCTTTCCGTTGCTATTTGCATCAAATAATTTGTCGTTATTGGCATAGGTTTCGGGTTCGTATTCGGTATCAAAACCACTGTCATTCAGGTTTTCAAACACCCCACAGTATTGCCAAGAATCCAGCGCTTTCAATTGGGCAATAGCTTTTTCAAAACCAGCATAATCGCGACGACGACGGTCGCAAATTGCTTTGAAATAAATCACAATGGGATCTGTTCCAAACAAGGGATGGGCCGCAAGTAAATCGATTTTTTTATACGTGTACTCGTTGTAACCATTCCCATTTGGACTGTCCATCACATAGGGTTTGTAGAAAATTGGGTACAAATACGCACGATCTTTACAAGTCGCTAGAAATTGTTTGACAAAGGTGTCATCAAAGGACATTTGTCCCATTTCGTGCGTCAAAATCGCATCTAAAATCAAATACTCGGCTTGGGTTTCTTTCTTGGATTTCAACTCTTTATCAAAGAGTTTTCGTGCTTCTTCACGCTTGTTGGCGAGTAGTAAATCCCACACTTTTTTTTCTGAAGTTTGGGCCACAAGACCTTGGACCAATACCAGGCAAATAATTACAATTTTTTTCATAAAATAGTTTGGTTTCTAATCAAACGACAATATAGAAAGAAAATTGAATATCTTTTTAATTTTTATTTTCGAGTAAGGGAACAAATTTAAAATCACCCAACTCGTGCTTTTCAAACTGGGTTTCATTTTTCCGAATCAACAAGGTCATCACCTGTTCTTTTTCACCTACAGGAATGACGAGTCGACCGCCTATTTTTAACTGCGCCATCAACGCTTGGGGTATCGAAGGCGCTCCAGCCGTTACAATAATTCGATCAAAAGGCGCATGTTGGGGCAATCCTTTGTAGCCATCGCCAAATGACAAATGCTTGGGGCGGATACCTAACTTGGGAAGTAACAATGAAGTGGCTTTGAAAAGTTCGTTTTGACGTTCCACAGAATACACTTTGGCGCCCAATTTACAAAGTACGGCAGTTTGGTATCCACTCCCCGTACCGATTTCGAGTACCTTGTGTTCTTTTTGAACTTGAAGCACTTGCGATTGAAAAGCAACGGTGTACGGATGGGAAATGGTTTGTCCTGCTCCAATGGGAAATGCCTTGTCTTGGTAGGCAAAATCTTCAAAAGAGGAGTTAAGAAATAAATGGCGTGGAATTTGTCGAATAGCCTCCAAAACGGTAGTATCACTAATCCCTTTGGATTGCAATTGGGTAATCAATTGATTACGCATACCTTGATGTTTTGGGGTGTCTTTCACAAAAAACTATTTTTTCGAGCGTAAAAGTACACGGAAATCTGCCAAGTTGCAAATGGAAAAGCACCCGGAAAATTGGCTAAAAAATCGAGAATATTTTCTGGGTCTTGCCCATGATTGTTTTTTGATTTATTGCTACTTTTGATAAAAATATCAAACTATGCTGAAAGTAGGCGTTCTCGGTGCAGGCCACTTAGGAAAAATTCACTTGCGACTTTTACAACAATCTGAAAAATATGAATTGGTTGGTTTCTATGATGAAAATGCCGACTATGCTGAAAAAATAGCTGCCGAATTCGGATACCACCGCTTTGATACCATCGCCAAACTAATTCACGCGGTGGATGTCGTAGATATTGTGACTCCCACTTTATCGCATTACAAATGTGCCAAAGTGGCGATTAAATCGGGGAAACATGTATTTATCGAAAAACCCATCGCTACTACGGTGGCCGAAGCTGAAGAAATTATTGCTTTAGCCCGAGAATATGGTGTACAAGGGCAAGTGGGTCATGTGGAACGCTTTAACCCTGCATTTCAAGCCGTTCGGGACAAAATTGAAAATCCCATGTTTATTGAAACCCATCGTTTGGCAGAATTTAATCCTCGGGGAACCGATGTGCCTGTGGTCTTGGATTTAATGATTCACGATATCGATGCGATTCTAAGTGTCGTAAAATCAAAAGTGATAGCGGTACATGCTAGTGGCGTATCGGTATTAAGTCAGTCGCCCGATATTGCCAACGCCCGTTTGGAATTTGAAAACGGCTGTGTAGCCAACATTACTTCAAGTCGAATTTCGATGAAAAACATGCGTAAGTCGCGCTTTTTCCAGAAAGATGCGTACATCTCCGTGGATTACCTCGATAAAGTTTGTGAAGTTGTAAAAATGAAAGAAGCCCCTGAACATCCGGGGGATTTTGATATGATTTTACAAAATGCGGAAGGCGAACGGAAACAGATATATTTCGATAATCCTGCTGTGGCCCCCAACAATGCTATTTTGGACGAATTGGAAACCTTTGCAGAGGCCATTCAAAACCATACTACGCCTGTTGTTACTTTGGAAGATGGAACCGAGGCGTTACGAGTCGCTTACCAAATTATTGAAGCGATGGAGCGTCAGAAATAAGAGGCTCATTTTAAAAACAAAAACAAACTAAGATAAAACACGAATGAAAACAGTTGCAGTTATTGGTGCAGGAACGATGGGAAATGGCATTGCCCATACGTTTGCACAAAGCGGATTCACCGTAAAATTGATTGATATTTCTGAAAAGTCTTTGGAAAAAGGCATGCACACCATCGCCACCAATTTGGATCGCATGGTGGCAAAAGGAAGTATTACTGAAGAAGACAAGCACAAAACCATTGGCAATATTATCGCCTATACCGACATGAAAGACGGTGTGGTCGGAGTTGATTTGGTGGTTGAAGCCGCTACTGAAAATGTAGGATTAAAATTGAACATTTTTAAACAATTAAGTGATTTGTGTGCGCACAATGTCATTTTAGCCACTAACACCTCTTCCATTTCCATCACGCAAATCGCGGCTCAAGTAGTGCATTCAGAACGTGTCATAGGGATGCATTTTATGAATCCCGTGCCGATTATGAAATTGGTGGAAATCATTCGCGGATACAACACCTCTGATGAAGTGACTAAAATCATCATGGATTTATCGGTACAATTGGGTAAAATCCCCACTGAAGTCAACGACTATCCTGGCTTTGTCGCCAACCGAATTTTAATGCCCATGATTAATGAAGCCATCGAGACCTTGTACAATGGTGTGGGCGGCGTTTATGAAATTGATACCGTTATGAAACTAGGTATGGCACACCCGATGGGCCCCTTGCAATTGGCGGATTTCATTGGATTGGATGTGTGTTTGTCGATTCTGAATGTCATGTATGATGGTTTCAAAAACCCTAAATACGCTCCCTGTCCCTTGCTTGTCAATATGGTGATGGCGGGTAAATTGGGTGTAAAATCAGGCGAAGGTTTTTACGATTATAGCGAGAGTAAAAAAGCGGAAAAAGTCGCCAAACAGTTTTTGAAGTAGTGATGAGACGTAAGACTTTAGACGTTAGTCGTTAGAACAACTAACTCATAACTCATAATTCATAACTCATAATTTATAATACATAATTCAAAATGTCCACCCTGCTCCCTTTCAAAGCCGTTCGACCCGTAGCGGATAAAGTTGCCTTAGTGACTTGTCGAAATTACGACGATTACAGTCCGGCTGAATTGGCAGCATGGCTCAATTTTAATCCCTATTCGTTTTTGCACGTCATCAACCCAGCCTATATGTATGCCCAAAAAATCACCTTAGACAAACGGTTCAAAGGCGTGGCGCATAAATACCAGGACTTCAAAGAGGATGGCATTTTCATCTCCGAAAACTCGCCCGCCTTGTATTTATATGAAATTCAAACGAAAAACCAAACCTTTACGGGCATTGTAGGGGGCACTTTGATAGAGGAATATAAAAAAGAGGTCATCAAAAAGCACGAAGATACCTTGCAATATCGCGTGGAATTATTCAAAGATTATTTGCATCAAACCGGATTTAATACCGAACCCGTATTGATCACCTATCCCGATAGTCAAGCGTTGAATTCTTGGATTGACCAGAAAAAGCAAGAAGCACCGCTGTACCATTTTTCGACGACAAATAAAGAAAAACATACGCTTTGGCGCATCGATCGAGCCGATGAGATACAATGGATTCAAGAGCAATTTGAAGCTATACCCGAAATCTATATCGCCGATGGCCATCACCGTTCGGCTTCGGCTGAATTGTTGTATGATGAAGTAGGCGATGAACTCCATCCCAACGTAAATGCTTTTATGAGTTTTTTGATCGCCGAAAGCAATGTAAAAATTTACGAGTTCAATCGAATCATTCGCGATTTAAACGGTCATTCCCGAGAAGCATTTCTCGAAGCATTGGAGACCCATTTTATCCTTAAACCTAAAGGACAAGAATTGTGGAAACCTCAAGATAAATTTGAATTCGGCATGTATTTGGAGGGGAATTTTTACGCCTTATTTTACAAACAAGAACATCCCAATGCCGGACTTTTGGAGAATTTAGACGCGCAAATTCTGTATGATTACGTCTTGCATCCCATTCTAGGTATTGAAGATCTTCGCAATGATGAACGAATTGAATACTTGCCGGGAAAACAATCGCTGCTTAATTTAAAAGAATTGGTCGATGAAGGGGAATTTGAAGTAGGGTTCATGCTCTACCCTTCCGATATTTCTGAGATCAAAGCCTTGGCCGATCAAAAATTGATTATGCCGCCCAAGAGTACGTATATCGAACCCAAATTTCGAAGTGGCCTGTTGGTCTATGAATTATAACACCAATCCCAATGAGCATCGCCGAAAACATCCAAAACATCAAAGTCGCACTACCGCCTGAAGTTACATTGGTAGCGGTGTCCAAAACTAAACCCGTGAGCGACCTGCTAGAAGCCTATCATGCAGGGCAACGCATTTTTGGTGAAAATAAAATCCAAGAAATGACGGAAAAATGGGAACAACTTCCCAAAGACATCGAGTGGCACATGATAGGGCATGTACAAAGCAATAAAGTCAAATACATGGCCTCTTATGTGGCTTTAATCCACGGTGTAGACAGTTTGAAATTATTACAAGAAATCAATAAACAGGCGGCAAAAAACCATCGAACAATCAACTGCCTACTTCAAGTTCATATCGCCGAAGAAGAAACCAAATTTGGCCTCGATGCCGAGGAATTAGCTTCACTACTTCATCATGAAGCACTAGAAACATTGACCAACGTGCACATCGTGGGACTCATGGGCATGGCGACATTTACCGAAAATACGTTGCAAATTGAAAAGGAATTTAGGTCCTTAAAATCCCTTTTTGATCAATACCAACCGCTCAAAAGATCAAATGTCACCCTTCAAACGCTATCTATGGGAATGTCGGGCGATTATGATTTGGCCATTGCTTGTGGTAGTACTATGGTGCGTATTGGGAGTAGTATTTTTGGTAAAAGATAAACAATGGCAATTGTACAATAGCAATAACAATGTTAATTACAATGGCAATTGTGCAATGGCAATGACAATGTTTGTTACAAATTTCTTTTAGTATATTATGGAGGAAAACAATATTTTTAATGATAAAATTTTCAATTTTGAGGATAGATTAGTTCGTTTTGCGGGAGAATGTATTTTCTTTACTAGAAATTTGAATAAATCATTTGAAAATGAATATTATAAAAATCAATTAATCAGATCTTCAGGAAGTTCCTCATTGAATTTTGGTGAAGCACAAGGTACAATTAGCAATAAGGATTTCGTTTTTAAAGTTAGTATAGCAGTTAAAGAGTTAAAAGAATCTAGAAACTCATTAAAAATATTTGACTACATTCAAAGAAGGTGACGAAAATATCAGAATTTTACTCCTCAAAGAAGTTGAAAAATTAATTGCAATTGCCTCAAAAATGATAATTAACAAAAAATGATTTTTAAATAGCAATGACAATGACAATCAAAAAATTCAATTTTTTAAGATTTTAAAGATTCTAATTGATTTTTGACATTGATATTGAATTTGATTTTTGACATTGATATTAAAAAATGTACGTAATACTTGACATAGAAACCACCGGCGGCCAATACAACGAAGAAGGCATTACCGAAATTGCTATCTACAAATTTGATGGACATGAGGTTATCGATCAGTTTATTAGTTTGGTCAACCCCGAGATACCTATCCAACCCTTTGTGGTGAAGTTAACGGGTATCAATAATGCTATGCTTCGGAGTGCTCCCAAATTTTTTGAAATTGCCAAACGCATTATCGAAATTACCGAAGGCTGTATCGTTGTTGCGCACAATGCCTCTTTTGATTACCGTATTCTTCGCACGGAGTTCCAGCGATTGGGGTACGAATTTAAACGTCCCACTTTGTGCACGGTGGAATTGTCCAAAAAATTAATTCCCGACCAAGTATCGTACAGTCTTGGAAAATTAGTACGTGCCTTGGGCATCCCTATGGCCGACCGACACCGTGCGAGTGGTGATGCGATGGCTACCGTGAAATTATTTAAACTATTGCTCGCCAAGGACACCGAAAAAGAAATTCTGATAGGGTTGGTAAAAACCGAAATTAAATCGGGACTTTCTCCAAAACTCCTCGATATAGTGGAAGCCTTGCCCACAAAGACAGGGATTTACTACATCCACAATGAAAAAGGCGAATTGATTTATATCGGAAAAAGTAAAAACATCAAAAAACGGGTTAACCAACATTTTACGGGTACCACCAGCAAAAGCAAAAAAATTCAACGCGAAGTGTTTGCCGTAACCTACGAAGAAACGGGCAGCGAACTCATTGCTTTGCTCAAAGAAAGTGAAGAAATCAAGATTAACAAACCCATTTACAACCGCGCTCAACGTAAAAGTATTTTTCAGTGGGCCTTGTATGAAGTTCTTAACGATCAAGGGTATTTAAGTCTTTTACTTCAAAAAGCCGACGGGCGAAAAAAAGAAATTACTGCTTTCAGTAGCGTTCAAGAGGGTAAAAACTATTTGTTTCGCATCACCGAAAAATTCCAACTTTGCCAAAAAATCAATGGTTTGTATGAAACCCAAAACAGTTGCTTTCAGTACAAAATCAAAGAGTGTGCTGGGGCTTGTATCGGTGTCGAAGCCCCCGATAGTTACAACGCTCGTGTCGAAGCTTACCTTGAAGAAACGCAATTGGGCAACCAAACCCTTGTGGTTATCGATCGCGGCCGACGTACCGACGAACGCAGTGCTGTTTTGATTGAAAATGGCATTTATAAAGGCTATTGTTTTTACGATTTGAATTACCAAATTCACAACCTCGAAATCTTAAAAAATCTGATTATCCCGATGCAAAACAATCGGGATACCCGATCTATTATTCAGGGCTATTTACGGCGTAATAAAGTTTTGAAAGTGCTTACTTTTTAATTTTTAGGAAGGGCTACTGAAAAACAACATCTCCCCTTTTAGTTGGTAAACCTCCGTATTGAGGTAAAAATTGTGAATCGCATCCAAACTAAAATTACCCTTCAATACAACCATTTTGCTACCTTTGAACCCATGCAAGCGCCTCCTCTTTTAATTACGGTTATCGGTCCCACCGCCATCGGGAAAACAGCGTTAGCTATTGCATTGGCGAAGCATTTTGGCAGTGAAATTCTATCTTGTGACAGCCGCCAATTTTACAAAGAAATGCGCATCGGTACCGCGGTTCCCTCACCCGAAGAACTTGCGGCCGTACCCCACCATTGCATCCAACATATTTCGATACAGGATACCTATAATGTGGGCAACTTTGAAACGGAAGCATTGCAATTGCTAAACCAACTGTTTCAAAAAAATCCAATTCAAATTATGGTGGGAGGATCGGGCCTTTATGTCGATGCGGTCTTGCGCGGCTTTGATGAATTTCCAACCCTAGAGGGGACGATTCGAGAAACGATAAACCAACGATTTGAAGCAGAAGGCTTGGCCTATTTACAGGAAACATTGCAGTCGTTGGACCCGCACTACTTCAGCAAATTGACAGCTGAGAATCCGCAAACTTTACAAAATCCGCAACGCATGAAACGTTTTGTGGAAGTTTGCTTAGGCACAGGAAAACCCTACTCCTCGTTTATTGGAAAAAAAGAAAACGCGCGTCCTTTTCAGTCGATTTGTATCGGATTGGAAGCCGAACGCCACGAATTGTACGACCGTATCAATCGCAGAGTGGATCAAATGATGACCGACGGACTCTTGGAAGAAGTTCGTGCCCTCCACCCGCAACGCCACTTAAACGCCCTTCAAACGGTAGGTTATCGCGAATTATTTGCTTATCTAGAGGGTGATGTGGACTTGCAAACTGCTATTGAAAATATCAAAATGAACACCCGTCGTTTTGCGAAACGACAAATGACCTGGTTCAAGCGCGACCCTGACACGCTTTGGTTTCCTTATACCACTCCATGGGAAGAAATTGTTAAATCGTTGCCTTTTTCTACCAAGCAACGCAACCTATAGCGCTTGAATTCATCATCTTTATAAACCTTTATTTATGCGATTATTTAGTGGCTTACTCCTCCTGTTTTTGGCCAGTTGTGGCATTCCGTATGACGGAGAAACGATTATCAATATCGAGGGACGCGTTGTCGATGCGTACAACCAACCACTCCCTAACCAGCGGGCCTACCTCGGAGCCTCGTATGATGAAGATGGGTACGACACCGCCACCTATCAAACCGTAACTGATGGACAGGGCGCTTTCCGTTTAACGCTATTTCGACCGAATGAGGGGGCTGAGTTGATTTTTGAAGAAAACAGTAGTTATTTGCCATTGATTTGCACGGGATTGCATAAATCCAACTTTTCAGGATTGCAATGGAATCTGGGAACCCTTGTTCGGTATAAAGCCTCTGATTTGGTTCCATTGAATATCGTAGTGAATACCGTGAATCCCAATAGTATTTTGGAGCAATTAAATCTTACGGGAATGATTTATACAACCAATTATGATTTTCATACCCTCACTTCAGGAGATCCGATTTTGTTGGATTATCAAGTGCGAAAAAATCAAACTTGTATATTGCAGTATAAAGTTAAAAATGCACTTACCCAACAAGTATCCGAATTAGCTGTTCCTGTTGTAATCGCTGAAACGGCCTTAACCTACACCCTAAATTTATGAAACGAAAATACCTGTTATGGATGCTCGTAGTTTGTAGTAATCTTGGACTTCAGGCGCAAAAAGTAAAAAAAGAACCTTGGATTGATTTTTATCCTGCTTTTCGTTTTGGGTTTCAGTATCCTCAGCTGGTAGGATCCAATTTTTTTGCCGACGATTTAACCGAGTCCATGGGATTTCACAGCAGCTTGTCTCTGGTTAAAATAGCCAATTTTCGGGCTACCGTGGGTTGGGAATTGCAAGGCTACCGCAACACCAATCCGTATCGGATTGGAAATTTTAGTCATATTCAATCGAGTACTGCGCTATTTCAAGTTGAATATGAACATCCGCTTAACGGACGTTGGGTGTTGAATCCAACGTTGGCGTACGGCCAAAGTCGGATTACCTATCGTGCCACGCGCAGCGGCTCGACCTTAGCCCGTCAAAGTTGGGAAGAAATACGATTGGGATCGTATGTCAATTACAGTTTCAGTAAAACTTATTTGGGGTATGTAGGATTACATTATGCTTTTTTGTACAACGACGATTTAAAGGCATCTCCCGCCGATGAAGACTATTTTGGAAGAGGAAATAAACTCGTACTTTCGCTGGGCATTTTAATTCACTAATATGGCTATATCGCCTCATTTTACGTCGCGCTATTCACAAGAATGGACCATTAATTTTTTACAGTGTTACCCCAACGGAATGTTGAAATACACCGACTTGTGCAATCTATTGCAACTCACTGCAGGGGCACATGCCGATCTTGGCGGACTTAGTTATCGGGCCATGCAGCGCCACCATCAGGCGTGGGTATTGAGTCGGATGCGGGTAGAGATTAAAGCCTTGCCCCGTTGGCAGGATACGGTAACGGTGAAAACGTGGATTCATGCCTTGGAGAACTCCCGTTCGACACGTTGTTTGGAATTATGGCACGGCGATGAGAAATGGGTGGGTTGTGAAACCTATTGGGCGGTTTTGAATACCCAAACCCGTCGCCCTGACACGCTGGCTTTACCAAACGATCATTTTATACGCTATGAGGAGCGTGCTACGACTTTATCTACGCAAAAGATAGCTTTACCGAGTGCGATTGACACGATTGAACATTATCGCATTCGGTTATCCGATTTGGATATAGTGAATCATGTGAATAATGTAAAATACTTGGAATGGTGTTTGAATCATTGCGACCCGCATCGCTTGTTTGAAGGGTGTTTGCAGGGTTTTGATATGAATTTTATGCGGGAAATGCATTTAGGTCAAGAGGCGGAAATTGGACAGCACGATAGCGTTTTTGTGGTGTCGCAAGAAGGGAAAAATTGTTTCGCTTTGGCGATGGATTGGGCTGATTGATGCAGTAAGCAGCGCCGGGATAGTCGTGGAAAGCCCGCCTTAACGGCCCAATTAGCAAAACCTCGAAAACAATGCGACCTTTGAAGCGCTTGTTTTCGGGATTTTTTGCTTTGGGGCAGTGGGGTGGCTTGGAACAGATAGCCCGAAAAGCGCCAAAAAAAAATCCCCGTCATACGACAGGGATTGGGATTATTTTTTCACGACCAAACGGAAACCTTCGCCGTGGATGTTGAGGATTTCGACATTGGGATCATCTTTCAAATATTTACGCAATTTTGCGATATACACGTCCATACTACGCGAGGTAAAATAGTTGTCATCGCGCCAGATTTTGGTTAGTGCCAATTCGCGCGGCATCAAGTCCTCGACATACAAAGCTAAGAGTTTCAACAACTCATTTTCCTTCGGTGAAAGTTTGATCGGCTCTTCCCCTGGGAAGGTAAGAAAGCGCAATTTGGAGTTCAAATGAAACTTCCCGATGGTGAATTCGAACTGCGTATTTTCGGCCTTGGTTTCGGACGATTTACGTTGCATAATCGCTTTGATTTTCATCAACAAGACTTCGGAATCGAAGGGTTTATTGAGGTAATCATCGGCGCCCACTTTATAGCCTTTGAGAACATCCTCTTTCATGGTTTTGGCGGTTAGGAAAATCAAAGGAATTTCTTTGTTTTTCTCGCGAATTTCTTTGGCCAAGGTATACCCATCTTTGTAGGGCATCATCACGTCCAATATACAGAGGTCGTAGGTATCTTTTTTGAATTTTTCGAAGCCTTCCATACCGTTTTTGGCCAGCGTCACTTCAAAGTCGTTGAGGGTTAAGTAGTCTTTGAGGATGGCGCCAAAATTTTGGTCGTCTTCTACAAGTAGGATTTTTTTTGTCTCTTTTTCCATGGTAATCTAGTTTATCAGTGGGACTTTAATGATGAATGTACTTCCTTTTCCTTTTTCGCTTTCCACGAAGATTTGACTGTTGTGATCGTCCACTATTCGCTTCACATACGCCAAACCTAACCCGTGTCCTTTTACGTTATGCACGTCACCGGTGTGTTCGCGATAGAATTTTTCAAAAATTCTTTTTTGAGCGGTTTTGCTCATTCCTATCCCATTATCCTTTATTTTAATCAGTATAAAATCCTTAATATTTTCAGTATGTATTTCTATAACGGGTTCTTCGGCAGAATATTTTATCGCATTATCCAAAATATTAACAATTACATTTGTGAAATGTACATCATTGAGTAACACGGTGCTACGGGTGGCTTCACAATAACTTTGAATACTTCCGTTGCGATCTTCTACGATTAAATTCACATGCTCAATAGCATCATCAATAATTTCATGAATATCACGAGGTTCTTTGCTAATGTCTAGCTCTTTCTTTTCGAGCTTTGAAATACGTAGAACGTTTTCTACTTGAGCATGCATTCGTTTGTTTTCATCCCGAATCATTTGCAGGTAACGAAAAACCTTTTCTTTGTCTTCGATTACTTTGGGATTTCGAATCGCATCGAGAGCCAAGTTAATAGTCGCTATGGGGGTTTTGAACTCGTGTGTCATATTGTTGATAAAGTCCGTTTTGATTTCGGAAATCTGACGTTGTTTAATCAACTGATGCAATGCATTGGCATACGCAATAATGATGACGAGTGTAAATACGATGGACAAAAGGGTAATGGCTAAAATTTCGGAGAAAAGAAACTTCTTCTTTTGGGGAAAATTCACCAGGAGGTTGTACCGGTTGTGACCGTCATTATCGATGAGAATCGGAATAGAATAGGTTGAATATTTATCGTAATTAAAATGCTCTGATTTGATTTTGGTGGCCAAGCCGTTGCTGTAGACATCAAATTCAAAGGGCGTATTAATACCGTATTCTTTCAGTTCTGCATTGAGCAAATTTTTGAGTTGCGCCACAGAAATTCGCTCTTGAATGGGTCGTTGTGCGGCTACGTCTTTGTAGGCGATTTCAAACTGTACATCTTGAAGAATATCAACAGTTCCGTCGCGTTCTATGGAAATATCGGGCGTTAATTTGTTCTGCAAGCCTTTGTCTTCGAATTCTTTTCCGTTAAAAACAGCGGTTTTTCGCTTGGTGGTAAAGTTTTTTACGGTAGTACTATCATCATTTTTATCAAAGAACGACTGCATGATATAATAATCCTCCATCGTAATGCTGTTGGAGTAGATTATTGTTTGATTCGTTTTCTTGTTTCGCTGTACGTATTTATACTCCAAAAAATCTTCTTTTTGAGGGAGTTTACCCGTACTGTCCTTGAGTTGGTTGTAGCGATTTAAAAACGAGTATTTCTCTTGTTTTTCAAGCTTTTCGGCTACATTTCCGAGGACTTGCTTCACGTGAAATTTGAATTGTTCTTCGCTTTTCTCTAGGGAACTATTGAACCAATACACCTGTACCAAAATGATTCCCAAGAGGGAAATACTCATTAAGAAAACCAGGAGGCGAAAAACAAATTTATTCATCACATCAAAATTAATATTTTAACATTTGTGATGTTAATGTATTAACCAAACATTAACACAGGCGTGTTTTATTGCTTTTTTTTCAAAGAAATGAGGATTTCCTCGATTTGGCGCTTGGTTTCTTCAAAATTTTCATTTTGAATGACATACTGACTGCGTGCAGCACGTTCTTCGTCGGAGAGTTGATTGTTAATTCTTTGTAGAATTTTTTCTCGGGTAGTTTGATCGCGTTTCAAAATACGAGCGATGCGTAATTCTAAAGGAGCGGTAACGGTAATCACGGCATCGCAATCTTTATAGCTTCCACTTTCAAAAAGAATGGCCGCTTCTTTAAATACAATGGGTTCGCGTTGGTGTGAAATAAGCCACTGCTCAAAATGTTTTTTTACTGCGGGATGCACGATGGTATTGAGTTGTTTGAGCTTTTCGGGATTATTAAAAACAACGGCTGCCAACTGCTCACGGTTTAATTTTCGTTCCTCATTGTAAATCTCAGGACCAAAACATATGGCAATTTGAGCCACAATTTCGGGAAAATCCATTACTTTTTTGGCCTCAAGGTCAGAGATATATACGGGATACCCTTTGGCGATGAGATACTGGGCAAGTGTAGTTTTCCCGCTTCCGATTCCTCCTGTTAAACCGATGATTTTGGTTTTTACAGGGGTAGTATCTACGATTTTCTGCAGGGGAGCTATGAATTTATCCAATGCCTTTTCGACCGACTTGTGAATAGGTTCTTCGGCTTCTTTATGAATATGAATTTCTTCGGTGAGACGGGCTTCTTTGGTCGTAAAAAACAATTCAGGAAAAGCCTCTTGCGGATTTTTCTTTAGCCAATGGATTCGATAATGGGATAAAAGAAAGCCGCTACCATATCCTTTAAACTGTTTCCAAACCGCAACAATCGAGAGTAAGCCGATCCATGGATTGCGGTTTTGAATGGATGATACAAGAAAAATAAGGGCAAAATACCCCATATACATTCGCATTCCCCAATCCCACAAAAACAGTAACCCCAGAAAGGAAACCAAGAGACCAGCCATAAACAGGGTGGGAAACCAAAAGGTTATCTTGGCATATTCGGGATACCAACGGTTTAAAATAGGGCGTGCTTTTCCGAATTTATGGACTTGTAGACTAAATTTATCCCAATCAATTCGCCGTTTGTGAAAGACGTAGGCCTTTTTAAACAAACGCGTTTTGAATCCCATTTTCCACAACCGTATGGATAAATCAGGGTCTTCACCGGGATGAATATTTCCGAAACCTTGCGAGGCTTCAAAGGCTTTTTTGGAAATCCCCATATTAAAACTACGGGGCTGAAACTTGTCAATTTTCTCCGATCCGCCACGGATACCGCCTGTAGTTAAAAAAGAAGTCATGGCAAAATTGATGGCCCGCTGAATCGAAGAGAATGATTTAAGGGCTTGATCGGGTCCGCCAAAACAATCTACATAATTCGATTTTAATTCTTTGGTTACCTCGGACATATAGTGTGGCGGAATAATACAATCGGAATCAAAGATGATAAAGTAATCTCCCTTAGCCATGCGCATCCCAAAATTTCTGGAGTCCCCCGGACCTGAATTGGTTTTATAATAATAGGACAGCTGTAGTTTTTGCGCATATTTTTGCACAACGGCTTTACAATCAATACTGGATCCATCTTCTACAATAACGACTTCAAAGTCGGGAAAAGTGGATTGCACCAAACTTGAAAGAAGCTCATCGATTTCGTCAGGTCGATTGTATACAGGGATAATGATCGAAAACTGCATTCCTATTTTTTTGGCAAATATACTCGATACCAAAAGAAAATGTCCCGAAGTATCGGGACATTTTTAAGGTATAAAGTAGGATAAAATTATTGTTTTATTACTTTAAGTGTTTTTACCTGTTGATTTACAGTGGCACGAACCAAGTAGGTTCCGGCAGGCAATTGCGAAAGATCAATTTGCGAAGCCGTGGCTTGAATGGTTTGTGACCAAACGGATTGACCTAACATAGTAATCACTTCAATACGATCAATTGGCTCAGAAGCGGTTACTTGCAAGACATCTTTTACAGGATTTGGATAAGCGGTAAACTGAACATCGTTAAACCCAACAGTGTTTAAAGAAGCATCATAAACGGAAAGTCCAAAGTTACCTTGTCCACCGTTATACCCGAATGCACGAACCAATACGGTAACTCCAGGTGTAAGTCCGGTGATAACTAATCTAGAATGACCTACAGCTACTTCAGTAGCGCCATCATCATCACAACCCACAGCAGTTAATACGGCACAGTCGCCAATGTACGCTTGAAGTACGGTATCAATTCCGGCACCTCCTGTAGAAGTACCTGCAGTTTCAATGGTAGCATTTCCTGAAGCAGGAACAACAAAACTATACCAAACATCTTTTCCTGACGTGGCAAATCCAAAAGCACCACAAGACGGAGCGGGTGTTTCTGTACTCAATGTAGCCCCCAAGTTACTTGTATCGATATCTTGGTCGGCATATACCCCGCCAATGGTCAACGCAGTAGGTGTTGCACAAGAATCATTGTTGGGAACGGGTGGTGGCGTTCCACAAGAAATTGCACGAGTACGCCCATCTTGGTTATCAGTACATTGGTCATCGGCGTGGTTAATAAAACGGATAACACCTGTTACGGTAGCCGTCCATGTTACTGGAGTTGTTCCTGAAGTATAAGCTAAAGTTGCATCTTCATTAGCGATCGTGATAAAGTCTGTTGCCAATGAACTAGTGAACGTATACTGCACTCCGGCAGTCACATTTACATTGGAGTATTCTCCTGCCCAACCTAAGGTGGTGATGGCTTGTGACGTACCTGTACAAGTGGGTGTAAAAGTTTGTGTAGGATAAAGTCCGTTGGGCGTATCCAAACAAGCGGTAGTCGCACAAGTATCATTAACGGTAACAGCCAAACGGGTAGTGCTTTCACATCCCAATTCATTTTGAGAAGCAAAATAGGTAGCGCCATCCACTAAAGGAGTCGAGCTTGGAAGTACATTTCCGCCCGTTGCGCTGTCATACCATACAATTTGCGTACCTACAACCGACAAATCATCAATAGTTCCAGTGGTACAATAATCTTGTGTTGGATTTCCAGTAGGCGCAGCTGAGGGTGCTGTAACTACCAACACCAATTCAACAATTGAAGTACAACCTAAACTATTTTGTCCTACGACAAAAATTGTCTCTCCATTAGAAGCTACATAAGTGGTAGGATTAGGAATTCCATTAACTAGATTTTCAGCATCGAATAAATCCAAATAAAAACTATAAGTAAGTCCTGTTTCATTTGAAATTAATGGAATAGCACTTGTCAAATCTACTACCTCAGTAGTATTATTATTCAAATCACACAAAGTAATCGTTGCATCTGATAATATAGGTAGCGGAACAATATCAACAGTCACCTGTAAACGTTGAAAACTTTCACACTCTAATGTTTGAGAGGCATAATACGATGTTCCATCTACTAAAACAGTTGAGGCACTTAGTGGGGTACCACCGGTTGGTGTTGCATACCACTGAATAGCGGTTCCGTTGGCAAATAAATTGGCAACTGTAAATCCGTTACCACAAAAACTTGCGACAGCATCCCCAGTTGGAGCTGGTGTTGTTGAAGGACAATCGTATGCTGCAATTAGGAATTCACCAAAAGCGTCGTTCAAGTACTCCCATGTGTTAACATACAACACTTGCCCTGGATTTAGTCCGTTTAAACTGATTAAAGAAAAGTTTCCGTTGGTGCTACTGTCATCATCACAAGCGAGTAATGTTAGCGCACCACAAGTCCCTGAGTAAACCGCCATACCTGTATCGGTAACAGCACTGCCCGACAAAGCATTGGTTTCCAAAGTTACACTTCCTGAAGCAGGAACCGTCACGGTAAACCAAACATCGCCTCCTGTAAACCCTGCACATCCAGGCGCTGGTGGATTGGAGTTGGTGGCAGAAACATTTGTAGTTGTAACAGGAATATTGTTGACATCTGTGCCAATAGTTAATGTGATTGCATTGACACAGTCATCGTTGGCTGGTGGGGGAATCAATGTGCGGAATGAAAACGGACCTGTCCAAAGACTTGACTCATTGGGGTTACAAATCGCACTAATATAAATATCATATAAGGTATTAGGGTTTAAACCAACCAATACATAAGGATTTGTTGTAACAACAGTTCCTACACCTGTTGTAGGGGCAGCTCCGCCATTGGGAGTGACATAGATTACCCATTGTGTTTCTGTACAACCTGCTGTCCAACCGATGGTTACTGATGTAGTAGTAACATTTGTTGTAATGATATTAGAAGGTTGAGGACAAGCCACCGCGGTAGTTATCGTAACATCGTAATCTTCGGTTTCTCCATAGCCATACGAAGCACATGGATCAATGGTATTACCTGGTGTATTCCAGACATCACGAATGCGCATACGATGCGTTCCTAGTGGCGGATTACAAGCTAAAGTTATGGTAAATGTCGCTGTACCATTGGCTCCAATTGCAGCCGTTGTGAATCCCACTCGCTCATTGGTTTCAAAAACACCATTATCGTTGTAATCGATCCAAGCAGCCATATTTTGGTTTCCAAATGTTCCAACTGTAACTGAAACAGTATAAGTTCCACCGGCTTGTAAGTCAGCTGTATAGTTAGGCTGTCCCGTAAAATAAGTATATGCCGGATTCACAGGATTAGTCCCTGAATTATTTGCCAAAGTAGTTCCATTGATAACAATATTTGAAATCAAATCGCCATCGGTTTTCCCTACGGTATAAATAGGCACACAATAACAAGCATTTGGAGCGGTCATACCCACTAAAATGGGTGTACTTTCAGCACTCTGCCCAGAAGCGGTACAGGTTACCACACATTTGTAATACGTTGCTACAGTTTGTGACGCCGTATAAGCTTCTGCATTTGAAATTCCTGTTGCATTGGTATACGTAACATTATCTGAAGAAACCAACCATTGGTAGGTCACCCCCGAACCGGATGTCGCATTTTGTAATGTCAAGTTAAAAGGTACAGCAGCACATGCTGTAGGACTCGGAACAACAGTATTCCCTGGATTAGGAGTTCCAGTACATGAAGGAGGTGGTGTCCACGAAAAGGTCAATCCAGAAGCTGGTGCTATGGTATTGGAAAGTAATACTGTAGCCGTAGCCGTAGTTCCAGCAGTGGTAGCATTCCAATCGGCAGCAGTGCTTCGATTTGAAAAATTGGACGCAGGTGTGTTGGGTGCTGCACGTAAACCACAATCAGCTGTAGTAGCTGTTGTGTTATTGGTCATTGTTCCGTAAACAATGGATACGGCATTGGTAGTTTCTTGTAGACGGATCTGAAAATTGAATGAATCACCAATTGCTAAATACTTTGCATAATTTTTCCATTGCACTACCAAAATACGGTTAGGCGCTGAACCTATTAATTCATACCGAATCTCTGCTCCAGCTTGGGCTTGCAAATCGCGAGAAAAACCGGCAATTCGAGCCACTCGATCACTAGCCACCACAGTACTAGTTGAAGATAGTGGCGTGTACGATGAAGAGGAGTTCATATCTACGGCGGGCGTAAACGTTGAAGACCCTAAAGAAATCCATCCGTTGGTATTCACGGCAAAACGGTCATAGGTTGTACCGTTAAATACAAAATTGAATCCAATGGGTAATCCCACTCCAGTGAAAGCATTCCCCCCCAGAGGAACAGCTGGATCCAAGAATCGTTCATCATCGCTTGCTGTGTTTCCTAAAACAGTCCCCCCAGAAATAGCCGAATACGTTCCATTACTTTGTGAAAAAGTATATTGAATTAACGTTTGACTAAATCCTAACTGTAGAAACAACAACAACGCTAAAGTCATTGTAATTTTCTTCATAAAATACTTTGTTAGGTTTAATTTTTTGCGAGATAAATGTAGCCAAAAAAAAACAGCCTGAAAAAATATTCAGACTGTCTGTGTGTTAAAGTTTAGAAATGCTAGGGAATACTTGGAATAGGCACTACTTCATTCACCTCGACCAAATAATCTACACCTTCAAATCCAAAACCAAATAAATTGAGAAAATCATTTTTATAACCAGCCAAATCTCCCAAATCCCCTAAAGATTCTGTAGTAGCTTCTTCCCACAAACGGGACACTTCTGCTTGTACATCGTCACGCATTTCCCAATCGTCAATACGAATTCGATTTTCAGCATCTACTGAAATGGGGGTTCCAGCATACAAACGTGCACGATACAAGCGGTCCATTTGTTCTATACAGCCTTCATGAATCCCTTCCCGTTTCATAATTTTATACAATAACGAAATATAAAGCGGGATAACGGGTATAGCCGAACTTGCTTGCGTCACCAAGGCTTTATTTACAGAAACATACGCTTTTCCACCCAAACTTTGCAATTTTTCAGTGATGATTGCCGCGGTAGATTCTAAATGATCTTTAGCACAACCGATGGTTCCATTACGGTAAACGGCTTTGGTTACTTCTGGGCCGATATACGAATACGCCAAAGTCATTGCGCCTTCGGCCAATACGCCTGCTTTTTGCATGGCTTCCATCCACATACTCCAGTCCTCGCCTCCCATAACCACAACCGTATTGTCAATATCCTCTTGCGTTGCGGGTTCGATAGATACCTGAGTTACATTACCCGTATGAAAATCAACAGTTTTGTTTGTAAATGTACCTCCGATTGGTTTTAATGCCGAACGATGTAAAATACCCGTCGTTGGATGCATACGCACCGGAGAAGCCAAACTGTAAATTACTAAGTCAACCTGACCCAAATCGGCTTTGATGGTAGCAATCGTTTGCTCTTTTATGGCGTCCGAAAAAGCATCGCCATTGATACTCTTGGCATACAACCCCGCAGCATGAGCTTCTTGTTCAAACGCGGCTGAATTATACCAACCCGGTGAAGCTGTCTTCCCTTCTGTACCTGGTTTTTCAAAGAAAACACCAATGGTAGACGCTCCACATCCAAACGCACTTGTAATGCGAGAAGCCAAACCAAAACCGGTTGAGGCTCCAATGACCAAAACGCGTTTTGCACCGTCAATTTTCCCTTGCGCCTTGACATAATTAATTTGATTTTTTACATTTTGTGCACAGCCTGTTGGATGAGCCGTCAAACAAATAAATCCGCGCATTCTGGGTTCGATAATCATACTTTTCTATTTAATGTTTTATGTACTTCGCCAAAGATAAGGCATTTTTTTAGTTAAGCAATTCGCGTGCTTGCCCGATTGCAGCAGAAGTAACTACTTCTCCTGAAAGCATTTGGGCTATTTCTTGAATTCGTTCTTCTTCATTCAAGGCTTTAACATTGGACTTGGTACGGGTATCGTTGTCCTCTTTGTAGACTTTAAAATGATGTTGCCCTTTCCCCGCTATTTGTGGCAAATGGGTAATTGCAAAAAGTTGGATATTCCGACTCATACCGCGCATGATTTCCCCCATTTTATGTGCGATTTCACCTGAAACTCCCGTATCAATTTCATCTAAAATTAAGGTTGGCAATTGAATCTTTGTAGACAAAATTGCTTTGACAGCCAACATAATACGCGATAATTCACCACCTGAAGCCACTTTCTTCAAACTGCCTAACTGGGCGCCTTTATTGGCCGCAAAAAGCAATTGAATTCCGGTATTCCCTTGAAGTGTAAAGGTTGTTTTCGCTGGAAATTCTATCGCAAACTGTGCATTTGGCATTCCTAAATTGGCTACAATTTGCTGTATTTCTCCAACTAATGGACCAACAGCTGCTTGACGATTTTGTGTAAGTGTCTGGGTTAATTTCTCTAATTCTTGAAGATACCCACTCACCTCCTGCTCCAATTGTACAATTTCCTCTTCTAAGGTTGTGATCGAAACCATTTTCGATTGAAGCGACTCTTGTATTTCCAACAAAGCATCGATGGTTTGTACTTGATGCTTCTTTTGTAGGGAATAAATCGTTTGCAACTGATCTTGAAGGCTTTGCAATGTTCCAGGGTCGGCCTGCAATTGTTCCGCCCCTTGTTGCAATTCGGCAGCAATATCATCAATTTCGATTAATACACTCGAAATCCGGGTTAAAAATTGTTGGTATTCGGGCGAAAAAGAGGCAACTTTAGAAAGCGCATTTTTGGATTCTTTCAATTGATCGACAACGCCAAACGACTCACTTTGCAACGTGCTAAGTACTTTAGCAAATTGGGTTTGAATCAGTTCAACATGGGTTAGTTTCTCCAACTGCGATTCCATTTCTTCCTGCGATCCCGCAACCAATTGAGCAGCCACCAATTCCTCCCACAAGAAAGAATGATAATCTTGTTCTTGTAACGCTTGCGCCCGTGAAGCTTGTTTTTCTTGTAATGTAGTTTGTGCTTTACGGTAAGCCATTAAGGTATGCTGATAGGTAGTTACAATTTCGATATTTCCTGCGACAGCATCAACGAGTTGAAATTGAAAATCATCGTCATTGAGCACTTGCGTTTCATGTTGGGAATGTACGTCAATTAATTTGGCTCCCAACGCTTGTAATTCCGATAAATTAACGGGCGTATCGTTGATAAAGGCTCTTGACTTCCCTGAGGGCAATATTTCGCGTCGAATAATCGTATCGGCATCGTAATCCAAATCATGGGCAGCAAAAAAATCGTGAAGTTGATACGAGGCAATTGAGAAATGGGCTTCAATCACACATTTTTCATTTGAATTTTTCAGCGCAGATAATTCGGCACGGTTGCCCAAAACCAAACCCAATGCGCCTAATAGAATCGATTTACCGGCTCCCGTTTCACCTGTAATTACCGTAAAACCAGAAGAAAAATTAACCGAAAGTTTTTCGATTAAGGCATAATTTTCTATCGAAAGGGCTGTAATCATTTACGTATTTTCGATACAATTAAAACTTAATGGCATTCCACTTGCTACTGTTAAGGGGTGAAATTCGCGATAATTTATCGACGAGTCCCTCTGTGGGAACTGCAGGCCCTCCTGACAATATAGCAACCAATTCATCGGCTTTGGCATCAAAAAACAATCGTGTTAAAAAGGCATTGGGACGCGTTTTATGTAGTGCTTCCAAATTGTTTATCGACTCTACAATCGCTTTTTTTCCCGCCTTTAGGTCTTTGTGCATCAAGTCTAAGCCTTGAAAATGATATTTATAAATGGCTTCTAAATAGGGTTTAAAGGTCCCCGACAACAAGTCGGCTACCAAATAGTAGCGATTATTCGTTCGATCTGATTGTTGCCAACCCTTTCCACCACCGGGCATTGCCAAATTGACTACCTCCTGAGCTTTTTGGAAATAGGGTAAGCCACTATCTAACTCAAAACTTTCGGCATCAATCCCTAAGATAATGTAGATATAAAACGCCAAGGTTGACATAAGGTTGGAGTCATAACTATTGGGGTTGAAATACATTTGTTGAAATTCAACATATTGAAATTGAAAATCTTTGTCATTGATATTTAACAAATTGGAGCTGTATCCTGAGTTAAAAATAGGTCTCGAGGATTGTACTTGTAGACTAGCGTCAAAATTATTGTTCTCATATGCATTAATCGTAATGAACATGCTGCAGCTAATTTTCTCTTGATTTTCAAAAGTCTTTTCCGTCCAAACCGTTTTATTGATAAAATCATTGATAGAAGTCTCCAACGATTTAAAAATTTGGGTGTTGACATTGGTAATTTTGTCGTAGTTGATCACCACCCTACAATTGATTTCTTGGGCATTTGCGGTACATACGGACAAAATCAAAACCAATAAAAGGAGCAATTTATCTTTCATAATGTTGTATTACTTTTTGCAAAATTTCATGTGCAACCGCCTCTTTCGACTGCAAAGGCTTGGGTTCTACTGTTCCATTCCGATCGATAAGCGTTACTTTGTTGGTGGGTGTCCCAAATCCAGCACCGGCATCACGAAGGGAATTTAGCACAATCAAATCTAAGTTTTTTTTCGCAATTTTCAACTTCGCATTTTCAATTTCGTTTTGCGTTTCTAGGGCGAAACCAATTAAAAATTGAGCTTTCTTTTGCGCTCCTAATGCAGCTAATATATCTTTGTTTTTGACTAAGGTAAGAGATAGCGTATGATCGGATTTTTTTATCTTATCCGGAGCAACAATTTCGGGACGATAGTCGGCCACTGCTGCAGCACAAATAGCAGCATCAACCTTAGGAAAATAGTTTAAGCAAGCGGTGTACATTTCCTCAGCCGTTTGCACATCAATACGGTTCACAGCTGAATTTTTTATTGATAAAGCGGTCGGCCCTGTAACCAAATAAACGGTGGCTCCTAACGATGCGGCAGTTTCGGCTAGATCAAAACCCATTTTCCCTGTTGAGTGATTTCCTATGAACCGAACAGGATCAATAGGTTCGTAAGTGGGTCCAGCAGTTATCAATATTTTTTTATCGCGTAATGGCATTTTGCCTAAGATATCTTTTTCTAGAAATACTACGATATTTTCAGGCTCTGCCATGCGTCCTTCCCCCGATAATCCGCTAGCTAATTCTCCTTTTTCAGCGGGTATCATGATGTTGCCGAATTGCTGCAACAACTGAAAAGAAGCCAAAGTAGAGGGATGTTTGTACATATCTAGATCCATGGCAGGTGCAAAATAAACGGGACATTTCGCCGAAAGATAGGTTGCAATCAACAGATTGTCACAGTTTCCATGGGCCATTTTCGCCAAGGTATTGGCGGTTGCTGGAGCAATCAACATAAAGTCGGCCCACAATCCTAATTCCACGTGATTGTTCCACTTTACCTCCTCATCATCGTTGTAAAACGAACTGTAGACTGGATTTTTGGAAAGAGTGGCGAGCGTTAGGGGAGTTACAAAATCAAGAGAAGCAGGTGTCATGACCACACGGACCTGAGCACCTGCTTTGATGAGTAATCGAACCAATGTAGCAGATTTATAAGCAGCAATGCCTCCGGAAACCCCGAGAACTATTTTTTTACCGCTCAACACTGCCATGGGATCAATTTTTATTTCGATACGTCTTTATGATAAATTTTACCATCAGCCCATTCTTGTACGGCAAGCGCATGGGGTTTAGGCAATTTCTCATAGAATTTTGAAACTTCGATTTGTTCTTTATTTTCAAAAATCTCTTCCAAGCTATCATTGTACGTAGCAAACTCTTCCAATTTTTCAATCAATTCTTTCTTGATTTCCGTATTGATTTGAGTTGCTCTTTTGGCCATAATGGTAATGGCTTCGTAAATGTTACCAGTCTGCTCTTCGATAACAGCACGGTTATACGTAATCGTATTTACGGGTGCTGTTGTCTTTTTTAAATCCATTTTACTCAT
>CANHRI010000033.1 GCA_947463515.1 Flavobacteriaceae bacterium | reverse complement strand
TTAATTCAGTATATGATGCAGCATCCAGAAAAATTTGGAAGTAAATTAAATTGATAAAATAAATACGTGTTTCTTTACTGCGACTGCGACTGCGACTGCGACTGTGACTGAGACTGCGACTGCGACTGTAAACTAATCCTAATGAAACTCCCCAAACACACGTGAAGCCACATTATACGCGCTTTCAAAACTCATTGGACTCAATCCGGTGTGGGCTTTGACAGCAGTGAAATAGGAAAGCATTTTCTCCGTGGGCATGTTACCCGTGAGGTCGTCTTTGGCCATGGGGCAACCGCCAAATCCTTGAATGGCGCCATCAAAACGACGGCATCCCGCTTTATAAGCAGCATCTACTTTTTCAAACCATTTGTCGGGCGTCGTATGCAAATGCGCTCCAAACTCCACATTGGGGTATTTAGGTATCAGATTGCTAAATAAATACTCAATTACTTCGGGGGTCGAACTCCCAATGGTGTCGGATAACGATAAAATGGTCACTCCCATTTGCGCCAAGCGTTCCGTCCACTCCCCCACAATCTCCACATTCCATGGGTCGCCATACGGATTGCCGAATCCCATGGATAAATAAGCCACCACTTCTTTATTGGAACCTTGAGCAATTTCCAAGATTTCTTGCAAAGTGACTAAACTTTCCGATATCGTTTTGTGGGTATTTCGCATTTGAAAATTTTCCGAAATCGAAAAAGGAAATCCGAGGTACTGAATTTCTTGATGCCCTGCAGCATTCATGGCGCCTTGTGTATTGGCGATAATTGCGAGAAGTTTACTGCGCGTTTGACTTAAATCCAATCGGGACAAAACCTCAGCTGTATCTTGCATTTGCGGAATGGCTTTTGGAGAGACAAAACTTCCGAAATCTAAGGTATCAAACCCTACACGAAGTAGCGCTTGAAGGTAATTGACTTTGACCTCTGTGGGAATAAACGTTTTGATGCCTTGCATCGCATCCCGTGGACATTCGATAAGTTTTACTGTTTCCATCCGAGTCCAAATATAGTAAAGAAAACGTTTTCGTAAAGTAAATTAACGCATCCGTGATAATAAGGCTTGGTTGATCGCCTTGACAAGAGCTGGTCCTTCGTAAATAAACCCCGTATACAATTGTACCAAACTCGCTCCCGCATCCAATTTATCCAAGGCATCTTGGGCCGAATGAATTCCTCCTACCCCAATAATTGGGAAAGAACCGTTGCTTTTTTCATGTAAAAAACGAATAACTTCAGTCGCGCGATGGGTCAAGGGTTTTCCAGAGAGTCCGCCCATTTCCGACTTATTGGGCGAATACAAGCCCTCGCGGGATAAAGTCGTATTGGTAGCAATCACCCCAGCAATATGGGTATCCTGTACAATTTCGATAATATTCAACAACTGCTCGTTGGTCAAATCGGGTGCAATTTTTAAAAGAATCGGCTTGGGCAAAGGACGCTTTTGATTTTCCGTTTGCAAAGTAGCCAAGAGTTCGGTTAATGGCTTTTTATCCTGAAGTTCCCGTAAATTGGGCGTATTGGGCGAACTCACATTCACCACAAAATAATCCACATAGGGAAATAAGGCCTCAAAACAGATTTTATAATCGGAAACCGCCTCTTCATTGGGGGTCACTTTATTTTTGCCAATATTACCCCCAATAAGAACACCTTTATTTTTCTTCAATCGTTCAACGGCTTCTTGCACACCGCCGTTGTTAAACCCCATTCGGTTGATAATGGCTTCGTCTTCGCGCAAACGAAACAATCGTTTTTTGGGATTCCCTTCTTGTCCCACGGGCGTCAGTGTCCCAATTTCGATAAACCCAAACCCAAAGTCGGACAACTCATTGAACAACTTCGCATCTTTATCAAAACCAGCGGCTAGACCGACAGGATTTTTAAACTTCAACCCAAACACTTCCCGTTCGAGACGCGGATCATTGACATCATAAAGCGCTCGGCAAAGTCGAGAAAATCCAGGGAGCTTCGCGAGTATTTTTATCCATTTAAAGGTAAAATGGTGAACATTTTCAGGATCGAAACGGAACAGTATCGGACGAATAAGAATGCGGTACATGGTTGTGTTGTTGTGTGGCGCAAAGATACAATTCGATTTGAACTTTTCAGGCTCCCTTAGAATTTTCCCTATTTTTGCGTTGAAAAATAAAGGGAATGAACATCAAACTTTTGGCCGTTGGAAAAACCGACAACAAGCAATTGCAGCAATTGATGGAGGACTATCAAAAGCGGTTGTCGTTTTACATCAAATTTGAGTTGGAAATTTTACCCGATATCAAAAATGCCAAAAACTTATCGGAAGCCCAACAAAAAGAAAAGGAAGGCGAATTGATCTTGTCGAAAGTCGGCCCTGGCGAAGAATTAATCCTTCTGGATGAAAACGGAAAATCGTTTACGAGTGTGGGTTTTTCTGAATTTTTACAAAAAAAGATGAATGCCGGACTCAAAACACTCGTCTTTGTGATTGGCGGACCCTATGGTTTTAGTGAAACGGTGTACCAAAAAGCCCAGGGTAAAGTTGCCTTATCGGCTATGACGTTTTCCCATCAAATGGTGCGTTTGTTTTTTATTGAACAATTGTACCGTAGCTTTACGATTTTAAAAGGTGAGCCGTATCATCATCAGTAATTTTTTAAATCCTATTTAAACCAATCCTCCGAAAACCAATGTACTCCCGAGGCAGGGATTTTCAACTGCTGTACGGCAATACGAAACTTCATATAAGCGCCATAGGTCATATCGCCATCAAATTGAAACTGCGCTTTAATTGGCTTATCCGAAGGAAGCTGCGCTAAAAAGGATGGAACGTCTTCCACTGCTACCGATTGCTCAAGGATTCGAACATTGCCCGCTTTAGAGACATTAACGACCAGACCCTTGGGACATTTCCCCGTTGCAAATTTTATCCGTTGTACATTCAAAAAAGCCAACCGACGTGCTTTGGTATCGGAATAGGAAAAGTAATTTTGGGCCACTTCACTCTTGTGCGGACTCGCCTCTTTCTTTTGTAAAACCAAATTAACTTCGGGAATCACCAAGCGCATCGGCAACCGCTTGTCGATGTTGAAAATATAATTTGTGGAGGTGATCGTATTCTTTCGGTTTAAATCGGCAACCGTATCCTTGCCCTTTTGAGCAAAAAAAAGATATACCGGCGACCAATTATCGACATTTTCTACCACCGTAACATCCGCTTCAGGCAAAAGAACTTCCTTATTTGCGCAAGCCGTTAAAAGGACTAAAAGTCCCAATAGGAAAAAACTTTTTTTCATTGAAATTGTTGTAAAAGTTGAATACATTCCACCGCCTCCTTCACATCATGAACCCGAAGTATGTGCGCTCCTTTTTGCAAGGCAACGGTATGCAACACGGTGGTGCCGTTGAGTGCTTCTTGCGGGGTGGATTGTAGGATTTTATAAATCATAGATTTTCGGGAAACGCCTACGAGTAGAGGAACTTTATGAAATTGAAATAATTCCAACCGTTGCAATACCTCATAATTCTGTTCCAATGTTTTGGCAAAACCAAATCCGGGATCGATGAGCACATCATTTATCTGTAACGCCCTTGCGGCAGCGATGCGCTCCGAAAAATAGTATTGCATGTCTGTAACGATATTCTCGTAATCGGTCAGTGTGGTCATGGTTTGCGGCGTACCGCGCATGTGCATCATAATGTAAGGCACTTGCAATCGCGCTACGGTGGGGAGCATTTGAGCATCCAACAGCCCAGCAGAAATATCGTTGATCATGCACGCACCCGCATTAACGGCAGCTTCGGCTACACTACTGCGAAAGGTATCGATGGAAATGAGAATATAGGGAAAATGGTGCACTAAATTTTCAATAATGGGAACCACCCGTTGGCGTTCCTCTTCCTCAGAAACAGGCGAAGCATTGGGACGACTCGAATATCCGCCAATATCGATAAACGTCGCGCCATCTTCCAGCATTTGTTGCACTTGTGCGATCACTTGTTCCCGATGTTGCCACTTTCCTCCATCGTAAAACGAATCGGGAGTAAGATTGAGAACTCCCATTACTTTGGGCGTTGATAAATCCAGCAATTGGCCTCGGCATTGTAGCATCATAGGGTGTAAAATAGGAAAACGATTTCGGTGAAAAACAACGTCTAACTTGGGTTGTTTTGGTCGAATTCGTTACATTTGAAAAAATTTCAAACAAAGATACGAGTTAATGCGAAATACAGCTCAAGAATACGACATGGTCATCGGCATCTGCCGTGATTTGTTTGTCAAAAAAATGACCGATTACGGCAGTGCCTGGCGTATTTTACGGTTGCCTTCCCTCACCGATCAAATCTTTATAAAAGCGCAACGGATTCGAAGTTTACAAGAAAATGAAGTCCGTAAAGTCGATGAAGACGAAACAGGAGAATTTATCGGCATCATCAACTACTGTATCATGGCCTTGATTCAGTTGGACTTAGGCGTTGTCGACCAACCCGACATGGATACGGCCACCGCGGCGCGTTATTACGACGAAAAAGTGGCCCTCACCAAAGCCTTAATGGAAGCCAAAAACCATGACTATGGGGAAGCGTGGCGTGACATGCGCGTGAGCAGTTTAACGGATTTGATTTTACAAAAGTTATTGCGCGTCAAGCAAATCGAAGACAATCAAGGGAAAACATTGGTCTCGGAGGGCATTGATGCCAACTATCAAGACATGATTAATTATTCGGTTTTTGCCTTGATATTGATGGGCTTCGGGCAATAACAAATCGTTAACATCCCCCATACGTTTGGGGTATTACCTTTGTCAAAAAGTAATTTGTATGAAAAATAACTCTACCCCAATCGCGTGGGGCTTGCGCATTGTTGTTGCTGTATTGTTTATCGTTTCGGCGATTGCCAAAATGTACCCTTCCCCCTACTTTGCGATTTCAACTTTTGAGGTAAAACAATTGTATCCCATGGGCTTTAGTGACAGTGTGGCTCCTTTCTTTTCGCGCATTTTAATCGGAATTGAAATGGCGTTGGGCCTTTTGTTGTTGCAAAACCATTGGTTAAAACGCTTTATTATTCCAGCCACGATTGCCCTCTTAGTGGTTTTCATCGGCCATTTGAGTTATGAAACCTTTATCAGTGGAAATTCGGGAAATTGTGGTTGCTTTGGCGAATTGATTCCGATGACCCCTGTGGAAGCGATTATCAAAAATGTAGTTGCTGTTGGACTGCTATGGTACCTCAACCGATTACTCCCGAAAGGGTCGGATGCGCCTAACTTTTGGGTGTTGACTACAGTACTTTTTGCCTCCATTCTCGGGATTTTTATGATGGCCCCGATTCAACCGCCCGCCCCTGAATTCACTGTAAGTCAGCCCATCGTAGTACCGCAAGACACGACCACTGTGGCCATCGATACTCCAGATACCCTTGCTGCTCCCGTAGCGAAAACAAAAGTCGATACGTTGGTTACTGCCAAAGTAGTTCAAGCCCCAAAAGAGCCTAAAAAAATTAGCTCAGGCTATGCCAATTTGTTTCCTACTATTGATCAGGGGAAAAAGATACTCTGCTACTTCGTGCCGGGCTGCGACCATTGTCGGGATGCTGCCAAAGAACTAACCCAAATGCGAAAAACGAATCCTTCTATGCCTCCCATATCGATTATCTTTATGAATGAGGAAGCCGATTTGATTCCGAAGTTTTTTGAAGAAACGGGCGCTACCTATCCGTATCAAATCATCGAGATTATTCCGTTTTGGAATCAATTGGGCCGTGGAAAAGACACGCCTGGGGTAAAATACCTTTGGAATGGTAATGAAGTGAAATACTGGTGGGGCATTGACAGCAATCAATTTAAACCCGCCGAATTGCAAACGGTATTGAAAAAAAGCTATGAAGAATTAAAAAAATCCAATCCTAAATTATAACCTATGAAAAAAATAATCCCCCTCACTGTGATTTTACTTTCCCTCGTATCTTGTGCGCAAAGCACCCCTCCCAAGCAGTTTTCGGAGGCTACAAAACAAGAAAAAGTAACCGATTTACAAGGTCAAGAATTATCGTTTGGCGACTTACTCAAACGCCACCGTGGGAAAATTACGGTTATCGAAATCTGGGCGTCTTGGTGCGGCGACTGTGTCAAAGCCATGCCTAAAGTCAAAGAAATGCAAGCGGCACATCCGGATGTTGATTATGTATTTATCTCCATGGATAAAGGGTTTGACAAATGGAAAGCTGGAATTGAAAAGCACCAACTCACGGGCGATCAATACTGGGTGAACGATGAAAAAGGCATGAAAGGAAGTTTTGGAAAATCCATTGATTTGGACTGGATTCCACGCTACATCGTCTTGGATGCTGAAGGAAATATTGTAACCTATCGGGCGATTGAAACCGACTTTGAACAACTTAATGCTACTTTAAAAACGTTGAAATAATGAGAAGAAAAATTGTTGCCGGCAACTGGAAAATGCATAAAAATGCTGAAGAAACAGAAGATTTCCTAAACGAATTAATTGCCGCGCTTCCCGACGATATTGAAGCCGAAGTGATTGTTGCGCCTCCCTTTGTAAATTTAGCTTCGGCGGCCGATCATGTTGAATTTACTCCGATTACGGTAGCTGCACAAAATATGCATCAAGCGGAAAGCGGTGCCTTTACCGGCGAAATTTCGGCCGCAATGTTAAAAAGCATTGGGGTAAATACGGTGATTCTAGGACACTCGGAGCGTCGTGCGTACTTCAACGAAACGGATGCCGCCTTGGCGAATAAAGTAGATACGGCTTTGAAACACGATATGACCGTTATTTTTTGTTTTGGGGAAGAGTTGAAAGACCGTCAAAACGGACAACATTTTAACGTCGTTGAAAATCAGTTACGCGATGGGTTGTTCCATATTGAAGATAAGGACTGGGCGCAAATTGTCTTGGCATACGAACCCGTTTGGGCGATTGGCACGGGAGAAACGGCGACCCCAGATCAAGCTCAAGAAATGCATGAATTCATTCGCAACACCCTACGATCACGCTATCCTCAGGTGGCGGAAGATGTTTCGATTTTGTATGGCGGTAGTGTAAAACCCGACAATGCGCGTGAAATATTCTCCAAACCCGATGTCGATGGTGGTTTGATTGGTGGCGCTGCTTTGAAAGTGGCCGATTTTGTGGCGATTGCGGAAGCGATTTAGCCCCCTAACCCCCGAAGGGGGGAAAGAGATGCTGAGATGCTGAGCTACAGAGCAATCGTTACGTGAAGATAGGAATGGGATTTCTCCTTGTGTCGAAATGACAACAGAACGTGGTATTTTTTTAACTCGCTAAAAACTTTACCTGTAATTTGTGATTCCAGAAAAGGAGAAATCTCATGAAGTTGAGTAAAAAAAGTGTGTGACGAGCACATTACTGATTACTGTATACTGAAAGCTGCTGTGAGGCTGAGCTTTTGAAATACGTACGAACGAAACTCCCGATTTTCTTCGGGAGTTTTTTTTGCACTACGGATAGAGGCCTTGGGGAGCTCGGCCGGGGCGTGAGCCCAAGGCCAGCGACGGCCGAAAGCCGGACCCCGACCGGAAAAGTACTTTGGAAACGAGGACTGGATTCGGGGGAGTGCCCAAAAAAATGAACAACCAAGTAACAAACCGTTTGTTGTATCGTCTAAAACATAAACCTAACTTTTTATACGCTTGGAAACAATACTATCGATTCGGAATTTAAACAAACGGTATGGCCGCGTACATGCGGTGAATGATTTGTCGTTGGACATTCAAAAAGGCAACGTTTACGGGATATTGGGTCCGAATGGATCGGGAAAATCTACTACGCTGGGTATCTTGTTGAATGTGGTTAACCGCAGTTCGGGCGACTATGCTTGGTTTGATGGAAAATTGCCTACCCACGAAGCTTTAAAGAAAGTGGGAGCCATCATTGAACGTCCCAATTTTTATCCCTATATGTCGGCACAGCAAAACTTGGAGCTGGTGTGTAAAATCAAAGGCATCGGGTACCACAAAGTGCAGGAGAAATTGGAACTTGTGGGCTTGTGGGAGCGCAAAGACAGTAAGTTTCGCACCTTTTCGTTGGGAATGAAACAACGGTTGGCGATTGCTTCGGCTTTGTTGAATGATCCTGAGATTTTAATTTTGGACGAACCCACCAACGGTTTGGATCCGCAAGGGATACGACAGATTCGCGACATTATTCAGTTGATTGCTTCGCAAGGAACGACGATATTATTGGCCTCGCACTTGCTGGACGAAGTGGAAAAAGTGTGTTCGCATGTTTTGGTTTTGCAATATGGAAAAGTATTGTATTCGGGGACGGTTGCGGGCATGGGATCGCAACAGAGTTACTGGGAATTACGGTCAGGATCGCTGGAAGCATTGCAAACGGCCTTGGCACAACATCCCGATTTGAGTTCGATTACCCTTGAACAAGACACCGTAGTGGTTCAGGCGAAAAGCGGCTTGGATGCCGGTTTGTTGAACAAATTTTTGAGTGAGCGCGGGATTTATGTGCATCACTTGATGGAACGCAAACGCTCGTTGGAACAGCAATTTTTAACCCTAACCGAAACAAAATCCTAAGACATGAAACGTTTATTAGCCATAGAATTACAGAAAATTTGGTTGAATCGCGCGAGTCGCATCTTGACCCTGACCTATTTTGGAATTTTGAGTTTGATTGCACTGATTGCCTCGATTGAGTTTGACTTGGGTCCTTTTCACTTTGATGCTTCCGAGCAGGGCATTTTTAACTTCCCGTACATTTGGCATTTGAACAGCTACATTGGGGCATTACCGAAGATTTTTTTGGCTTTGGTGATTGTTTCGATGATGGCCAATGAATACACCTACGGCACCTTAAAACAGAACTTGATTGACGGGATGAGTAAGAAAGAATTTGTACTTTCTAAGTTCTTGACGGTCTTGGTGTTTTCGGGTCTGTCGACGGTTTTTATTTTTGTGATTTCCTTGCTTTTGGGATTGATGTATTCGACCTATGACGAGGTAGGCATTATTTTCTCGGAAATGGATTACTTGCTGGCCTTTTTTGTCAAGTTAACCGGGTTCTTTAGTTTCTGTTTGTTCTTGGGTGTATTGATCAAACGGTCGGCTTTTGCGATTGGGTTTTTGTTTGTTTGGTATTTGATTGAAAATATTGGTTTCTTGATTTTTGGAAAATTGATTGTCAATGACTTTGAATTGGCACGTAGTATTTTCCGATACATGCCTTTGGAAGCGATGTCGGGTGTATTGATTGAACCCTTCACCAAATTGGATATGATTCAAGCCGTTGGAAATCAGGTGGGTGTACTTGAAATCAAAGACTATGCTGTGGATTACGGTTTGGTAGCTGTTGTCTTGGTTTGGACTGGCCTTTTTGTATGGGGGTCGTACGCGTTGATTCAAAAAAGAGATTTGTAATCTACGAGTGTTAAAATCGTCAAAAAATAAATAGTATGCACGCCTAATAGCGGGGTATTGTTTATTTTTGGGCTATGAATTCAAAATTTTTATCGAGCCTATTAACGCTTTTATTTTCAGCGATTTGTTTCGCTCAATTTAGTAAAACGCATTATATCCCTCCGATTTCCAATTCGCAAAATATGCCTATTGGATCGAAGTTTTTATATATTTCAACCCCGAGTATTACACCCATTCAATTTACCATCAAACAATTGGGTAGTGTAAACATTACGGGAACGGTCTCTCGTGATATTCCTTACGTATTTGATATGGATAGCAGTGGGAGTCCGTTTCAGTTTGTCGTGGATCAGTCGGCTGCGAATATCATTTTACAAGATGCGGGCTATGTCATTGAAGCCGAGGATTTAATTTCGGTTTCGGGTCGTATTGTCGACGCGTCTGGAAACCAAGCGGGTTGTGTCGTTTCGAAAGGGATGGCGGCATTGGGTACCCAATTTCGCATTGGTGGGATGACCAATTTGCTGGTCAACAACTACTTTGAATTGCATTACACTTTTGTGAGTGTTATGGCAACCGAGAATAATACTACTGTTACCTTTAGTGATATCGGTCCTGGTGCCGAACTTGTGAACAGCACCGGAAATACGCCGCCTCCTGTTTTACTCAACAGTGGCGAAACCTTTATCATTGCCGTTCAGGGTCCGTTGGCGGCCAATCGCGATGCCCTCATTGGATCACTTGTAACCGCGGACAAACCTATTGCTGTGAATTGTGGATCGATTGGTGGAACCAATGGCCAAATGTCGAATATCGATACGGGCTTTGACCAAATTGTATCGGTAGAGCGAACCGGGAAAGACTATATTTTTATTAAAAGTACGGGAATGGACAATGTGGAGCGCGTATTGTTGATTGCCCACGAAAACAACACCTCCATTTTTCTCAATGGGAATACTACGCCGAGCTATCAATTGAATGCGGGGGACTACGTGCAACTTACTGGTGCCGATTACAATGTTAATGGGAATTTGTATGTTCGTTCGGATAAAAATATTTTTGCGTACCAAGCGGTCGGTGACGGTTCGCAGAATAACCAAGCGAATCAAGAAATGTTTTTTGTACCGCCATTGAGCTGTCAAACCCCAAAATCTCTTGATAACATTCCTTTTATTGAAAAAGTCGGCAATCGAAATTTCAACGGGCGCGTAACTATTACCACCAAAACCGGATCAACCCTCAATTTTATCATCGATGGAATCCCCTACACCCTTGCAGGATTGGCAGGGGCTTTTGGCGTAAGTGGTCCCTTGGCTGTTATTGGAAATCCTGACTATGAATGTTATATCATTACAGGTTTGACGGGAAATGTTTCCGTTTTTTCCACCACCGAACTCTATTTGGCCGCTTATGGAAGTGACGGTGCCGCCACGTTTGGAGGCTATTACTCAGGATTTGTGTTCAAACCTGAAGTAGTTTTTCAAGAAGTTAATGTTAACCTCACCAACTGTATCCCCAACGTATCGCTTAATGTCAATGCACAGAGTGGATTTGATACCTACCAATGGTATTTTAACAATGTGCCCATTCCCAGTGCGACCACCAACACTTATTCTCCGACACAACCTGGATATTACAAAGTAAAAGCAACTCTAGCTACTTGCGGGATTGAAATTTTCTCGGATGAATTTCCAGTCAGTACCTGTCCCAACGATTTAGATGGGGATTTGGTCAATGACAACATTGATGTGGACATGGACAACGACGGGATTGCCAATTGTACGGAATCGTATGGGAACCAATACTTGAATTTACAAAATCCCAGCACAGGAACACTGACGGTAGGGGCCTTTAGCCGATCTTTTACTGGGACTGTAAGTACGTCTACAACGGCTAGTACGCTTCCGTTTACATCGACGAATGATGGCACTATCGTCACGGATGTTCCTCCCGGAAAAACGAACTGGGTAAAATACCAAGTCAACTTCACACAGCCCATCAGTTTGGGATTAGAATATGCTGCTGTGGCCAATACCGCTGATTTAATAAACGACAAAGGGGAATATATTATCACCTGCCCAATAAACCAAACCATCACGGTAGACAATCCTGATGATCAGTTGTTGATTGATACTAATTACGACGGTTTCTTTGAGAGCGGCGTGACCCGATTTTCTTCTTTTGAAATTCGTTTTCGATTGAATAGCGCTGTTCCTTTGGCCGCAGGGAGTGGCACGTTTAAATTCCAAACCTACCTGACGACTTCATTGGCAATCCAACATAAAAATTTAGTTGATGATGCCCCCAATCGTGCCACGTTTCGCTTTTATGCGGTATGTGTCCCCAAAGACAGTGATGCCGATGGTGTCGCCGATGCGTTGGACATCGATTCAGATAATGATGGAATTTTAGATTTAGTAGAGTCACAAGGGCCTACGTTTGTGGCACTTTCTGGAAATGACGCCAACAATGACGGTTTGGATGATATTTTTGGTCCTTCATATGTTCCCAACGACTTTGACGGTGATGGCGTTCCCAATTATTTGGATTTAGATTCAGATAATGACGGAATTTACGATGTAACGGAAGCCCAAAGTGGTACCTTGGATGCCAATTTAGATGGGATTATTGATGCGATTCAGGTTGGAACCAACGGATTATATAACGGTTTAGAAAACCCACTAGATTCAGGAACTTTAAATTACACATTAGCCGACACCGATGGCGATGGTATCTTTAATTACGTCGCTTTGGATGCTGATAACGATTCATGTGCGGATGTGATTGAGGCTGGTTTTGCTGATCCGGATGCTAATGGTATTTTGGGAACGGGCAGTGTCACCGTGAATGCCAATGGTGTGGTGACTGGCGCTGGAGGATATACGCCACCAAATCCTAATTACAGTATCAGTGCTCCTATCAGTATCACAACAGCACCACAAGATGTTACGGTGTGTGAAATGCAAAACGCGGTCTTTACTGTTGTTCCTGCAACGCCAGTCGATAGCTATCAGTGGCAAGTTTCAACAGATAATGGCACTACATGGACAACGTTAACCAACGGACCGAATTACACGGGAGTGACGACCAATACATTGACAGCCCTTTCAGCAACTCCTGCTATGGTGGGCTATCGCTATCGTGTGGTACTTAACCGAAATGGCAACAGCTGTGGCCTTAATTCGTTAAGTGCGGTATTGACAACGTATGCACTACCTGTCGTTACCACACCGCTTACCTTGGTCCAATGTGACAACGACACGGACGGTATTTCGAGTTTCAACCTAACGCAAAAAAACAATCAAATTTCGGCCAATGCCGCCAACGAGACGTTTAGCTATTTCACCTCGCAAATTGGAGCCGAAACCAATGATGTATCGCAACAAATTTCAAGCGTTACCGCTTATACAACTACCAATACTTCGGTATGGGTTCGCGTCGAAAATGCCAATCAATGTTTCCGCGTAGCCCGTTTGAATCTCATTGTTTCAGCCACCCAAATCCCCGCTGGAACGAGTTGGCAATTTACCCAATGTGATTTTTACGTAAATCCCCAAGACACCGACACCGATGGAATTGCGACCTTTAATTTCAGTAGTGTTACCGGGCAGATTCAAGCATTATTACCCAATACCGCAACGTATACTATTTCGTATTATAAAAACGAAGCCGATGCTTTGGCCGAAAATGATAGCAATGGGAATTCCTTAGCAATCGCAAATCCCGCCAATTATGCCAATATCGGGTATCCCAACGCGCAACAGATTTGGGTTCGCGTCGACAGTAATGTTGATAATGCCTGTTTTGGATTGGGTCCATACATTACCCTAACCGTACAAGCCTTACCCACTATTTTCCCGTTGGGTAATGGCAATGTTATTCGCTCTTGTGATGATGACCAAGATGGTAGTTTTACCTTCAATACGGCTACGTTACAAAGTAGCCTTCTACAAGGGCAAACGGGTGTTGTTATTGAATACATTGCTGGAAATGGGTCGCCAATTCCTGCACCGTTTCCGCCTACTTATACGGTAACAGGTACCGAAACGATTCAGGTTAGGGTATCTAATGCTAACAGTTTTCCCGTTGATGGACCTTGTTTCCGGACTACTACAGTAACCTTTATTGTTGATGATTTGCCTGAATTGTTTGCGGTAGCTCCCAATCGATTTGAGGTTTGTGATGATGAAACAGATCCCGCACTTCAGGACGGCACGGTGGCTTTTGACACCACAACACTCACACAAGATTTAATTCAGGGGCAAACTGGATTTACTTTAACCTACACCTTGGCCAATGGCACCGTATACAATAATCAACTGCCAAATCCTTTTATAAGCGGAACACAAACGGTTTTGGTCACCTTGACCAATCCAATTAATATAAACTGTTCGGTTACTTATCCGTTATCCTTTGTGGTGCATCCAAGACCTTTAGTCGATATCAATGCCCAAGGGTGGGATGACACCTTGATTTGTTCTAATTTACCTTTTTTCACGGCGACACTTACAGCCGATGTGACACAAGTCAATTTGATTCCCACGTACACCTACCAATGGTATTTTGAAGGAACACTCATTCCGGGGGCAACTCAGTATAGCCTCACCGTCAATCAAGAAGGAACCTATAGTGTTGAAGTTACCAATCCACAAGGATGTACATCTATACGTGTAGTTGAAGTAAACACCTCTGTTATTGCAACGATAGATTCGGTAACTGTAGTGGATTTGGTAGATAACAATACCATCACGGTAAACGTTTCTGGCAATGGCGATTATGTGTACAGTATTGATGAATCGTATGGCCCGTATCAAAGTTCAAATGTTTTCACTCAAGTCCCCATGGGCGTGCATACGGTGTATGTAAAAGACTTAAATGGCTGTGGAATTGCTTCCTATTTGGTCACTGTTTTGGGCATCCCAGCCTATTTCACACCCAATGGCGATGGATTTAATGATACTTGGAATATTCGGGGCGTTACGAATACTTTTTATCCCAATACACAAATCTTTATTTACGACCGTTATGGGAAGTTATTGAAGCAAATTGGCGGGTTGGGCGCGGGTTGGGACGGTACTTATAATGGAGCCTTACTGCCCGGCGATGATTACTGGTATGTCATTCAACTTGAAGACGGTCGCCTAGTTAAAGGAAATTTTGCCTTGAAGCGTTAGCATCGAATTCTTAAAAGCATAAACTAAAAAAGCCATCAACGAATGATTGATGGCTTTTTTTATAGTTAGGATTGATGTGTTACACCATAGCATTTTTGAAACGCTTGCGGTCGTTTTCGCTCAACAATATTTTACGCAAACGAATAGACTTGGGTGTTACTTCTACATACTCATCTTTTTGAATATATTCTAAGGCTTCTTCAAGGGTAAACTTGATTGCTGGAACAATACGCGTTTTATCATCGGCGCCCGCAGAACGGAAGTTGGTCAACTGTTTGGTTTTGGTAATGTTAATCACCAAATCATCCGCACGTGAGTTTTCACCTACCACTTGTCCTTCGTAAATATCTTCGTTGGGATCTACAAAAAACTTACCACGGTCTTGCAATTTATTTATTGAATACGGAATGGCTTTCCCATTTTCCATAGAAATCAACGAACCGTTAATACGACCCGAAATATCTCCTTTTAAAGGCTCATACCCGATGAAACGATGCGCCATAATAGCTTCTCCCGCAGTAGCCGTCAACAATTGATTACGCAATCCGATGATTCCACGTGAAGGAATGTTAAACTTGATAATCATACGCTCGCCACGGGGTTCCATACTAAGCATTTCTCCTTTACGAACGGTAACGAATTCGACCGCTTTACCCGAAACATTTTCAGGTAAGTCGATGGTTAATTCTTCAATAGGCTCACATTTTTGACCATCGATTTCTTTGATAATAACTTGGGGTTGACCGATTTGCAACTCATACCCCTCGCGACGCATGGTTTCGATCAATACCGACAAGTGCAATACGCCTCGACCGAATACCATAAATTTATCGGCCGAATCGGTTTCACTAACGCGTAAGGCCAAGTTTTTCTCTAGTTCTTTGGTCAAACGATCTTTGATATGACGCGAAGTAACGAATTTCCCTTCTTTACCGAAGAAAGGAGAATCATTGATGGTAAACAACATACTCATGGTTGGTTCATCAATTGCGATACTTTTTAATGCTTCAGGATTTTCAAAATCAGCAATGGTATCTCCAATTTCAAAACCTTCGATACCTACTAAGGCACAAATGTCACCGGCGTGAACTTCGGCTACTTTTTTACGGCCCAAACCTTCAAAAGTGTGTAGTTCTTTGATTTTGGATTTGGTGATAGATCCATCTCTTTTAACTAAAGAAACAGGCATATTTTCACGCAAAGTTCCGCGCTCTAAACGTCCGATAGCGATACGTCCCGTAAACGAAGAAAAATCCAACGAAGTAACCAACATTTGTGGTGTTCCTTCTGAAACTTTGGGGGCAGGAACATGATTCACCACCATATCCAACAAAGGTTCGATAGATGTTGTAACGTTTTGCCAGTCTTCGGACATCCAGTTGTTTTTGGCCGAACCATAAACGGTTGGGAAGTCCAACTGCCATTCTTCTGCACCCAATTCAAACATTAAGTCGAATACTTTTTCATGTACTTCTTCAGGCGTACAGTTTTCTTTATCCACTTTGTTGATCACCACACAAGGTTTTAACCCCAAGTCGATGGCTTTTTGCAATACGAAACGCGTTTGAGGCATCGGTCCTTCAAAAGCATCGACTAACAAACAAACGCCATCAGCCATATTCAATACCCGTTCCACTTCCCCACCGAAGTCGGCGTGGCCTGGGGTATCGATAATGTTAATTTTGGTTCCTTTGTATACGACCGAAACGTTTTTGGAGGTAATGGTAATGCCGCGTTCGCGTTCTAAATCATTATTATCCAAAATTAAATCGCCGGTATTTTCGTTTTCGCGAAACAACTGGCAGTGGTACATAATCTTGTCAACCAAGGTGGTTTTTCCGTGGTCAACGTGGGCAATAATGGCAATATTTCGTATTGATTCCATGTGATTTTTTTGAAGGCGCAAAGGTAGTTTTTATTTTCTGAATTCAGGCATCCTCAAGGCAATAGTTTTACGATACGTAAAAGAGAATTAATACTACATCATGTTTTTTATCCTATTTTTTTTGTTATTTTTGGAATAATGAAACACACCAATCTACGTTTTTTCCTTCCGGTATTCCTCACCTTGTTTGCCTTGATATTTGCAGGTATGGTCGTGGTAACCCAATGGAATAATCCAACATGGCAATTGGGAATCGGATTGGGTTTGGCGTTGGGAATTGCCCTTTTCACGACTTACTTTCTTGCACAAAAGATTGGGACTACAGAGCGCTACATGGCCCAATTTGAATCGGAATTCTCAGAATTATCCGTTTCCAACGAACGTTTTGAAATTGTTTCCAAAGCAACAAGCGATACCATTTGGGACTGGGATGTTAAAACCAATAGCTTTATTTGGAACAAAGGAATTCAAGGTGTTTTTGGTTATAAAAAAGATCAGGTTGGAGCTAATTTACAGTGGTGGTTTGACAAAATTCACCCGGAAGACAGTTTGAAGATGTCCGTAAAACTATATTCGTATATCGCCCAACGCTCAGATAAATGGCAGGATGAATACCGATTTATGGACGCCAATGGGCAATACCGCTATGTGTATGACCGTGGTTTTTTGGTAAAAGATGAGGAAGGCAATGTGGTGCGAATGATTGGTGCCATGCAGGACGTCACCCGACAAAAAGAGGAAGAACAACGGTTGCGATTATTGGAAACTGTGATTATCCAAAATCGGGATACGGTATTGATTACCGCTGTTGGAGCTTCTGAAAATGCTGAAGATCAAATCGTATATGTGAATCCTGCTTTCGAGAAAATGACAGGATACGACCAAGCGGAAGTTTTACACCAATCGGCTACCTTCTTTTTTAAACGTATTCAAAATAAAAGGGATGTCAAAAAAATTGCCGATGCCTTAAAAAAGAAAGAAGCCTTTACCCTGGAAACCCTCACCAAACGCAAGAATAACACAAACTATTGGGTGAATTTAAGTTTGATTCCCATTACCAATCATGAAAATCAACACACGCATTGGATTTCCATTCAACGTGACATTACTGAGGAAAAGGAGCAAGAAAAAGAACGCGAACAGTTGATTAAAGAACTGACACAAAACAACTCCGACTTAAAGCAATTCTCCTACATCACTTCACACAACTTAAGAGCTCCCCTTTCCAATTTGACCGGGTTATTGAATTTGTTGGATGATATTGAAATTGAGGATTATGAATTAAAAGAAATTCTTCAAGGATTTAGCAAATCAACCCAACAACTAAACGATACGGTAAATGATTTGGTGAATATCATTATTATCAAAGACAGTTTAGCTATTGATAAAGAGCCGATTGTGATACGTGATGTGTTTGAAAATATCTTTAACCAACTTAGCTTTTTAATCAGTAATTTAAATCCAATCATTAAACTCGATGTCGACAAAGTAAATACCTTATTCTTAAATCGTTCGTATTTTGAAAGTATTTTACTAAATTTGACCACCAACGCACTCCGCTACAGCGATCCTTCCCGTCAATTGAAAATTTTAGTAGCTGCTAAAAATTTAGGCACTGAAACACAAATCACCTTCAAAGACAACGGTTTGGGTATTGATCTCAAACGCCATCGCGACAAAGTTTTTGGATTATACCAACGTTTTCATGACAATCCCGACAGTAAAGGTTTAGGCTTGTATTTGGTCAAATCGCAAGTAGAATCGATGGGTGGAAGTATCATTATAGATAGTGAGGTAGGCGTAGGAACAACATTCACGATTACCTTTAAAAACAATTAAAATGTACAAAAAGATCCTTTGTGTAGACGATGACCCCATTACATTAATGCTATGTAAAAAAGTCATTCAAAAGTGTGAGTTTTCCGAAACCATTGAGATTGCTAACAATGGTGAGGATGCTTTAAAATATTTAGACTCTTTTACAAAAGACAGTGCAATTTCGATTGGCGATTTACCCGAACTTCTTTTTTTGGATTTAAACATGCCTGTTATGGGCGGTTGGGAATTTTTGGACATCATTACCGAACGACGTTACAACGAAATTTTTCCACAGCTAAAAGTAATTGTGCTCTCCTCGACTATAGACCCTAAGGACATCGAAAAATCTAAATCTTATCCTATGGTATTGGACTTTTTATCCAAACCGATAACCCGCGAAATGCTAGAAGAATTAAAGAAATAACGCATAACAAAAAAAGCCTCCAAATTGGAGGCTTTTTTCATACTATACTATAAAATAGATTACAGTTTGTTTACATGTTTCGTTAACTTCGACTTCAAGTTGGAAGCTTTGTTATCGTGAATGATGTTTTTCTTAGCTAACTTATCAATCATAGAAATAACACTTGCCAATTTGGCTGCTGCATCTGATTTATCCGTTGACATACGCAATGCTTTTACAGCATTACGTGTTGTTTTGTGTTGATAACGGTTTAAAACTCTTCGTTTCTCGTTACTTCTAATTCTCTTTAGCGCTGACTTGTGATTTGCCATTGTTTTGTAATTTAATTGTAATAATTATTTATAACTATTAGTTAAAAAAGAAAAACCTCCCACAATTACTCGGTAATCACTTTGGTTTTAACTAATAAAACAACGATTTGAGACACAAAACCCTTGTTTTACAAAACTAATTTACAACTAATTTGTAGCCCGTAGGGGAATCGAACCCCTCTTGCAAGAATGAAAATCTTGAGTCCTAACCGATAGACGAACGGGCCATTTGAGTAGCAGCGACAATGAATGTCACTCTTAATAACCTTTATTTTGTAGCCCGTAGGGGAATCGAACCCCTCTTGCAAGAATGAAAATCTTGAGTCCTAACCGATAGACGAACGGGCCTACTGCTCAAATGCGGATGCAAAAATACAACTATTTTTTACACGTGCAAGTCCGCTTTTAAACTTTTTTATTTTTTTTAATATGCCTTAGCAAACAAGACACGACCGCTAGATGGAGCCCCTGAAAACACACATTTTCCCTCCTCTTTTTCTTGGTCCAAAGGAATGCAACGAATAGTTGCTTTGGTCAATTCTTTAATCTTTTCTTCCGTTTCTGGTGTTCCATCCCAATGGGCAGCCAAAAACCCTCCTTTCGTTTCCAAAATCGTTTTGAATTCATCAAAATTATCCACCTTAGTAATATGACTGTCGCGGTACGAAAATGCTTTTTGATACAAGCTCTGCTGAATCGTTTCCATTAAATCAACAAGGTAGGCTTCTACGCCTTCGCGACGAACCACTTCTTTGGTTAACGTATCTCTTCGGGCGAGCTCGACCGTTCCTTGTTCTAAATCTTTGGGACCAATTGCCATACGAACAGGTACTCCTTTGAGTTCCCATTCGGCAAATTTAAAACCTGGTTTTTGGGTAGTACGATCGTCAAACTTGACCGAGATGCGCAATTTGCGTAAAGCCGCTGTGATTTCATGAGCCACTGAACTGATAGCCGCCAATTCTTCTTCACTTTTATAAATTGGAACAATAACCACTTGAATCGGAGCTAAATTTGGTGGTAAAACCAACCCATTATCATCCGAATGCGTCATTACCAATGCCCCCATCAAGCGAGTTGAAACACCCCAAGAGGTGCCCCATACATACTCTTGCTTCCCTTCTTTATTGGCAAACTTCACATCAAATGCTTGGGCAAAATTTTGCCCTAAGAAGTGTGATGTTCCTGCTTGCAACGCTTTTCCATCTTGCATCAACGCTTCAATACAATAGGTTTCTTCAGCCCCAGCAAAACGCTCGTTGGCTGTTTTCACTCCTTTAATTACGGGAATTGCCATGAAATTTTCGACAAAATCGGCGTACACTTGCATCATTTGTTCGGTTTCGGCAATAGCTTCTTCACGAGTTGCATGTGCCGTATGTCCCTCCTGCCATAAAAACTCAGCCGTACGTAAAAACAAACGGGTACGCATTTCCCAACGCACTACATTTGCCCATTGATTGATAAGCAAGGGCAAATCACGGTAGGATTGAATCCAATTTTTATAGGTAGACCAAATAATTGCTTCACTAGTGGGACGAACGATCAATTCCTCCTCTAATTTAGCTTGTGGATCAACGATTAATTTCCCCTTTTGGGTTTCATCGGCTTTCAGCCGGTAATGCGTAACCACGGCACATTCTTTTGCAAATCCTTCCGCATTTTTCTCCTCTGCTTCGAACATACTTTTGGGAACAAACAAAGGAAAGTACGCATTGCTGTGACCGGTTTCTTTGAACATCCGATCCAACTCGGCCTGCATTTTTTCCCAAATGGCATACCCATAGGGTTTTATCACCATACAGCCACGCACACCGGAGTTTTCAGCCAAATCAGCTTTCACCACTAGCTCGTTATACCATTTGGAATAATCCTCTTCTCGCTTTGTTAAGTTCTTACTCATAATGAACAGTTTGGCACAAAAATTGTTTAATCAAATTTTAACTAATTAGTTTGGCAAAACTAACTATTTTTGTAATGACCAACAATAAAAATGCTATAGATATGAAAACAAATTTCCTTTCCCAAATCCGTAATTTCCGTTGGCTCCCCGTAGTCACTTTGGGAATTTTGGTCACTTCTTGCGGCTCCTATCAAAATTCTTCTTACTACGATAATGATGGCGTATATGGTAGCACTGGAACCACTCGTGTTAATGCTCCTCAACAGGACAATAGCAACAGCGAATATTACCGTAATTATTTCAGCTCTTTAAATGAGGAGAGTCAAGAATTAATAACAGATGTTGAAAATTATACTACACCACAAGACAGTACCCAAACCACTGCGGCGCGCACTGCTTCTTCCAACTACAATGGATGGGGGAATAATGCTACCAATGTCACCGTCAACTATTATGATTCTTGGAATGACGGCTGGGGTTGGAATGGCGGCTGGGGCGGCTGGGGTCTCGGTTGGAATGCTGGCTGGGGCGGCTGGGGTTGGAACAACTGGGGTTGGAACGGCGGCTGGGGTCTCGGTTGGAATGCCGGCTGGGGCTGGGGCGGCTGGGGCGGCTGGGGTTGGAACAACTGGTATGGTCCTGGTTGGGGCTGGGGTGGAGGTTGGAATAACCACTTTGCTTACAATGGTGGTCGTCGCAATACCATTTACCGCAACCCTACTGCTCTTAACGGCCGTAATAGTGGAATTGGACGCACCAATAATGGTTTCACCCGAAGCAATAATTTTACCCGAGGCAATACCGTTCGTAACGGACGTGCAGATTACACCAATGGGGTACGTCCTGTGAATATTACAAGAGGCAATAGCGGCGTACGTCAAAATTACTCTACCAACAACACACGACCCAACAGTGCGCCTAACACAGGAAACGTGCGTAATAACACTACTCCGAATAGTACACCTACGCGAAGTGAATCCAATACCCGAAGCTATACTCCCTCTCGCTCTAATTATGGTGGTGGCGGTAGCTATGGCGGCGGTGGCGGCTTTGGCGGTGGTGGCCGTTCAGGAGGCGGTGGCGGTGGTCGTCGTTAATTTGTTCCATTTACTCACAAAGACTAGTTTACTATGAAAAAGATATTTGCCTTATGCTTCACGGGATTGGTAATGACCTCCGGCTGGAGCCAAGACATACAAGATGCCTTACGGTATTCGGTACAAGACCTTAATGGAACGGCGCGATTTCGCGCTATGGGAGGTGCATTTGGTGCTGTAGGTGGTGATTTAAGTGCCATTTCTGTCAATCCAGCAGGCTCCGTGATTTTCAGCAATAATCAAGCGGGAGCCACGCTTACCAATTTTAACACCACCAATCGCACCAATTATTTTGGCACCCAACAACGGGAAAATAACAACCATTTTGACATCAATCAAGCGGGAGGTGTGTTGGTTTTTGTAGACCCACTTAAAAAATCAGATTGGAATAAATTTGCTGTAGCTTTAAATTATGAGAACACTCAAAATTTGAACAATTCTGTTTTTCTAAGCGGAGTAAATCCCAATAATTCAATTGACCAATACTTCCTAAGTTTTGCCAATGGAAGAAATCCCTCTGAAGCAGTTCCTTTTGGAGTGCTAAACGATTTCTTCTACGATGAGTTATTTTTTAACGAACAACAAGCCTATTTAGGATACAACTCCTACATTATTGACCCGGTAAGTAATAATCCGAACAATACTTCCTACTTTACGAATATTGCCCCTGGTGGAAATTATGCGCAAAGCTTTTTGCTGAACTCCTCTGGATATTCAAGTAAATTATCGGTGAATGGGTCAGCTCAATATCAAGATTGGTTGATGCTCGGAATCAATTTGAACTTTCATTTTGTCGATTACCGCCAAAGTACTTCGTTTTTTGAAGCCAATTCAAATCCCCGTTATCCCACCGGCTCCACAGTAGATCGTGTACGTTTTAACAATGATTTGTACACCTATGGCAATGGATTCTCTGTTCAATTGGGCGCAATTTTTAAAGTACACAAAAATGCCCGTTTGGGACTTGCTTATGAATCCCCTACTTGGTTTCGCTTGAACGATGAGTTACGTCAATACATCGCTACATCGGGATTTGGTTTGAATGCAGATGCCAATAATACACAGTATAATTCGGTGGTTGTGGATCCGAATGTGACCATGATTTTCGAACCCTATCGTTTGCGTACAGCTGATCGAGTTACAGCATCGGGTGTCTTTTTGTTTGGCAAACGCGGTTTAATCAGTGCTGATATCTCGCAGCAGTTTTACCAAGGCAACACCTTTACTCCGCAACGCGATTTTAGTGCCGAGAATGCAACTATCGACAATCAATTACAGGCTGCTACAGAAATTCGCTTAGGAACCGAATACAAATACAAACAATGGAGTCTTCGCGGAGGGTATCGTTGGTCTGAAAGTCCCTATAAAAATCATTACACTGTGGGTAACTTAACAACCTATTCGGGTGGATTGGGGTACAATTTTGGCGATACACGCTTGGATGTTTCCTACAGTCACGGATGGCGAAATTTCAACCAACAAATGTTCAACCGCGGATTGACAGATACTGCCCGTACTCGTGCCGTGTTTGACAACATTTCCGTGACCCTTCTTTTTGAGTTGTAATTCCACTATAACAAACAAAAGCCGTCGGTTATCGATGGCTTTTTTTATGCTGTTTCCTTTTTGAGACTGAAATAAATAGCCTAATTTTGCAGTCCATTTTTCAAAAACTATGAGAACCAAATCGGTCAAAAAAAACAAGATTAACGTAATTACTTTAGGGTGTTCCAAAAACACGTACGACAGTGAAGTCTTAATGGGACAATTGCGAGCCAACGGTAAAGAAGTTGTGCATGAACAAGAAGGCAATATTGTGGTTATCAACACCTGCGGATTTATTGACAATGCCAAAGAAGAATCGGTAAATACCATTTTGGAATACGCCGATAAAAAAGAACGTGGCGTGGTAGATAAAGTATTTGTCACCGGCTGTCTTTCTGAGAGATACCGCCCCGATTTGGAGAAAGAGATTCCAAACATAGACCAGTACTTTGGAACCACAGAGTTACCGCTTTTGCTAAAGGCATTAGGTGCCGATTATAAGCATGAACTTTTAGGAGAACGACTCACTACGACTCCTAAAAATTATGCCTATTTAAAAATCGCCGAAGGATGTGACCGTCCTTGTAGTTTTTGTGCCATTCCTTTGATGCGCGGAAAACACGTTTCACAACCGATTGAAAAATTGGTAAAAGAGGCGGAAGGATTGGCCAAAAATGGGGTAAAAGAATTGATTTTAATTGCTCAAGATCTCACCTATTACGGATTGGATTTATACAAGAAAAGAAACTTAGCCGAACTTTTGGAAGCCTTAGTCAAGGTTGAAGGCATTGAGTGGATTCGCTTGCATTATGCCTTCCCTTCGGGATTCCCCATGGATGTTTTGGAGGTTATGAGACGGGAACCAAAAATTTGTAATTACATCGATATTCCATTGCAACATATTTCCGATGCCATTTTAAAATCGATGAAACGTGGAACGACACAGGAAAAAACTACGCGATTGTTGAAAGAATTTCGTGAGGCCGTTCCGGGTATTGCTATTCGTACTACTTTAATTGTAGGTTATCCAGGCGAAACGGAGGAAGATTTCCAAATTTTGAAAGACTGGGTTCGCGAAATGAGCTTTGAACGCTTGGGTTGTTTTACCTATTCACACGAAGAAAATACAGGAGCTTATGCGCTTGAGGATGATGTTCCTGAAGCTGTAAAATTAGCGCGTCAACAAGAAATTATGGATATTCAATCGCAACTATCTTTTGAATTAAATCAAGAAAAAATCGGTCAAACGTTTCGTTGTGTCATCGATCGAAAAGAAGGGAACTATTTCGTTGGACGTACGGAATTTGACAGTCCCGATGTCGATAATGAAGTATTGATTGACGCATCACAACACTATTTAAAAACAGGAGAATTTGCTACAGTACGTATTTTTGATGCAAGTGAATTTGACCTTTACGGAGAACCGATATAATTTGTATCTTTACGAAAACGAAGTTATTATGAAAAAAATCGCTTTGCTATTTTGTTGCACCGTAACGCTCACCGGTTGGGCACAAATGGGCATGATGAATAACGGTATGGGCGGCATGGGTCGTTCTGGAATGGGAATGCAACCGCCGATGTCTCGTGAAAAGACACCTGAGCAACTTGAAAAAGAACGTATAGAATCAGTACAAAAAACGGTAGATAAATTGAAAACCGATTTGAAACTGGACGAATTACAAGTGATCATTGTTCAAAAAGAATTTGATGCCAGCTCCAAAAAAATCAATGCCATCATGAAAAAAGAAAACATGGCACAAGATGAAAAGTTGAGCGAAATTAGCGCCATTAATGAAACGGCAGAACGCAATGTGATGAACTTCCTAAATGACGAACAAAAGAAAAAATTTAAGGAAATCATATTGGACCGTCAAAAGAGGATGGAAGCTATGAAAACTAGATCCTAAAATAAAAAACTCCTGAGTCACCTCAGGAGTTTTTCGTTCTTCTTAATCACCTTTATATCGAAAACTTATGATTTTGCAACCACAGTTCCTTTAAAAGTCAACACTTTTGGAGTTTCTTCAGCATTGGTGGTTACCGTGATGGTTTTGGCAAACGCTCCAGCTGCTGCTGCATTGTAAGTAGCTTTTACATATCCAGTTTTCCCAGGAGCTACGGCTTCTTTAGTGTAATCGGCTGCTGTACATCCACAAGAAGGTTTAACATTGGTAATCAATACCGACTTAGTCCCTGTGTTTTTAAATGAAAACTCGATTGTCTTAGGAGTTCCTTGTGGAATTTCACCTACATCTACAGTTTCTGATTTCCAAACTACAGGTGAAGCTTCTTTGGCTGAAACGGTAGTGGGTTGATCAATTACGGTCGCTGTCGTGAATGACATCAATCCGAAGGCAAAAGCCGCTAAAGTAATTTTTACTGTTTTCATACGAAATGAATTTTTGGTTTTATAATTAAAGTAAGTTTTCTAATTTCTATGATACAAAGGTAAATCCTATTTTGATTGTGGGTTGTTAACCGCTATCGAATCTTTGTTAATGACTTGTTAACAGTCGGTATCCACTTTTTTTTTAAGTAATTTTGAGACTCAATATATCGCTTTTGAAGACCAAAAAACTCAATATCGTCATTGTCCTAGGGATGATTGCTACCTTAGGCATTCTTATTGCCCAATTACTTTGGACACGGGAAGCCTTTAGCTTGGAGGAAAAAAAATTCACCCAAAAAACGCATATTGCCCTCTTGGAAGTGGTTAAAAAACTCTATGAAGGTAAAGACAGTGAATTACCGCCCAACAATCCCGTAGAGAAAGTGGCCAACGACTACTACATTGTGAATGTTGAAAATGATTTTCAGCCCGATATTTTAGAGTATTATCTGAAAACGGAATTCGCCAAAATGAACATCACGACCGACTTTGAATATGCCATGTATAACTGCAATAGCGATGAAATGGTGTATGGCAACTATGTAGCAATGAGCGATAAAAAACCAAGTACGCACAATGTATATTTTCCGAAGCACAAAAATCTCGTCTATTATTTTGCCGTGCGGTTTCCCAATGAAACGTCGTACTTATTAAGCTCGCTACGGTTTTGGTTTGTGTTGTCTTTTGCTCTTATGATTGTGCTCTTGGTGTATGTGTACTCCATTTATACCATTATCCAACAAAAAAAATACTCCGAATTGCAACGGGACTTCATCAACAACATGACCCATGAATTCAAAACGCCCCTCTCCTCTATCCTACTCGCTTCGAGTTACCTCAACAAGCAAGAGATTATACGCGAGCAAAAAAAATTACACGACTACACTGAAATCATCATCAATCAAAGTAAAAAACTAAATCACCATATCGAAAAGGTGTTGAACATTGCCAAAAGCGATGAATCACCTCTAGCCCTACAACCCGAAAAATTAGCCTTACTTCCTTTGTTACAAGAAGCCGCTGAAACCATTAAATTAAAAAACGAACAAGTTACAGTAACGTTGGAAGCAGAACGCGATTATACGATTGAAGCCGATCGGTTTCATTTTTCAAATATTATCTACAATTTATTGGACAACTCGGTCAAGTATTGCAACCTTAACCCAAGTATTCAAATTCGAGTCCACGAGGAACGCCACGGGTTACGTTTGCAATTTATAGACAATGGAATTGGTGTAGCGCCCAAGAATTTAAATTTGATCTTTGATAAATTTTATCGCGTTGCAGACCAAAAAAGTAATGAGGTAAATGGATTTGGTTTGGGATTGTTTTATGTCAAAAAAATTTGCACCCAACACCAATGGAAGATAAGCGCACAAAATAATAAAGAACACGGATTGACGATAACAATTTTAATTCCTAAAAAGCACTATGCATAACTTCAAAATTCTCTATGCAGAAGACGATGAAACCATTGCGTTTCTGACGAAAGATCATCTGGAAAATTTTTATGCCGTAGACCATTTTGCTGATGGAACTGCAGCCTTGGAGGGTTTTCTTTCAAACGAGTACGATTTGTGCATTTTAGACATTATGATGCCCAAAATGGATGGTTTTGAATTGGCTGAAGCTATTCGAAAAAAAAATCAGGAAATACCTATTATTTTTCTTTCCGCCAAAACGTTAAAGGAGGATCGCATTCGGGGACTGAAAATTGGTGCCGATGATTATTTGGTAAAACCCTTTAGTATTGAGGAGTTAATGCTTAAAATCGATATTTTTTTACGGCGTTCTCACAAAAAAGCAGCGCCACCGCCAAGCCCATTTTATACCGTGGGAACCTATCAATTTGATGCCGCCAATTATCGCGTATTCAATGATACGGAGAACATTTCGCTCACCCAACGGGAATCGGATTTACTCAAACTTTTTTTAGACCATAAAAATCAAGTCCTTAAACGTGAAGAAATTTTGAAAGCCTTGTGGGGTGAAGACGATTACTTTATGGGCCGAAGTTTGGATGTATTCATTTCCCGCTTGCGCAAAATTTTTGCTGGACAAGAGGGTATTACTATTGAAAACTTACATGGTATTGGATTTAAATTTAATTGTGAGGTGTAAGGGAAGTGTTTTTGAAACTCAAATTTATTGTAAAAGCCAAAAATCTCAAATCGCTTATTCAATACGAGGCTTTTTACGCTTTAGCAATAACTATTTCAATAGACTCAAAAAAAAACCTGCACTACTGGCAGGTTTTTCAATTATAATGGGATATTTCCGTGTTTTCGTTGCGGAAGGGGAACTGCTTTATGTTCCAGCATCGCAAAAGCCTTGATTAGTTTTCTTCGCGTATCGCGGGGTACAATCACCTCATCCACAAAACCACGTTGCGCTGCTGTGTAGGGATTTGCAAACAATTCGGCATATTCGGCTTCTTTTTCCAGCAATTTCGCGGCGGGATCTGCGGCTTCATTGATTTCTTTCTTAAAAATAATTTCCGACGCTCCTTTGGCACCCATCACGGCAATCTCAGCCCCAGGCCATGCAAAATTCATATCGGCACCAATGTGTTTCGAGTTCATTACATCATAAGCGCCTCCGTAGGCTTTTCGGGTAATGACAGTTACTTTGGGAACCGTCGCCTCACTTAAAGCATACAATAATTTAGCCCCATGAACAATAATCCCATTCCATTCTTGGTCCGTTCCGGGTAAGAATCCAGGGACATCTACCAACACCAACAACGGGATGTTGAAACAATCACAAAAACGGGTAAAACGGGCGGCTTTAATCGAACTCTTCACATCCAAACAACCGGCCAAATACATCGGATTATTGGCCACTATACCGATGCTTCGTCCCGCCAAACGGGCAAATCCAACGACAATATTTTCGGCATAATCTTTATGTATTTCAAAAAAGGAATCCTCATCGACAACGCCATCGATTACCTCATGCATATCATAAGGCTTGTTGGCATTTTCGGGAACTAAGGTGTCCAATTTTTCGCGCAACTCCTCGCCCAATACATAGGGCAATTGAGGTGTTTTCTCTTTATTATTCTGAGGAATATAACTCAAAAGTCGTTTA
>CANHRI010000032.1 GCA_947463515.1 Flavobacteriaceae bacterium | reverse complement strand
CTCCTTTTTTTGCTAATACCAAAAGGCCAAAGCTCCGATGGTATAGTTTAGCACTAATGGCTCCGTCGCAAAACGCTGATTTGGATTGGAGGTTAATCCCCTATAAAGACACTACCGAACAGTAGATTGTAAAACTTAAACATTGTATTTCATGGCGTATAAAATAAAAAAACCTCTCGTAGTGAGAGGTCTTGTACCCGGAGTGGGAATCGAACCCACACTCCTAAGAACACGAGTTTGAGTCGTGCGCGTCTACCAATTCCGCCATCCGGGCATGGATTTTAGTGTTTTTTGTGGGTGCAAATGTACACAAAAATTGAAATAAACAAGAAAAAAAATACTGAAAAATATAGGCCTTCAGTCAGATTTTATTTCTAAATTTGCACCTCAATAAACACAACACACACTAACTCACTACTAAACAACCGATTAAAATGTCACATCAAGAACCGGAAGCAAAGATATTTGCGTGTTCCCAAAGTGTCCACCTTGCCGAGCAAATCGCCAAACATTATGGGGTGCCGCTGGGTAAAGTTACGTTCTCAAAATTTAGTGATGGTGAATTTCAGCCGTCCTTTGAAGAATCCATTCGTGGATTACGGGTTTTCATTGTCTGTTCGACATTTCCGTCGGCCGACAATTTAATGGAATTGCTGTTGATGATTGATGCGGCCAAGCGCGCTTCAGCCCGACACATTACTCCTGTAATCCCTTATTTTGGGTATGCCCGTCAGGATCGTAAAGACAAACCTCGCGTTCCTATCGGAGCCAAATTGATTGCCAAGTTATTGGAAACTGCTGGGGCGACGCGGATTATGACCATGGACTTGCATGCTGATCAAATTCAAGGATTTTTTGAAAAACCGGTGGATCACTTGTTTGCCTCTACAATTTTCTTGCCTTATGTGAAAAGTTTGAATCTTGAAAATTTAACTATCGCATCGCCTGATATGGGAGGTTCAAAACGAGCGTATGCATACTCTAAATTTCTAACTTCTGATGTAGTGGTTTGTTATAAACAACGCAAAGCGGCCAACGTAATTGAAACAATGGAGTTAATAGGTGACGTTACAGGACGCAATGTTATTTTGGTAGACGACATGATTGATACAGGAGGAACCTTAGCCAAAGCCGCCGATCTAATGATTGAGCGCGGTGCATTGAGCGTTCGTGCAATATGTACCCACGCGATACTGTCAGGGGATGCCTATGAAAAAATAGAAAATTCACAATTGAGTGAATTGATAGTGACCGATTCTATTCCGCTCAAAAAAGAATCGTCAAAAATAAAAGTGGTAAGTTGTGCGCCACTGTTTGCCGAAGTGATGCAGATGGTACAACACAACAACTCCATTAGCGGAAAATTTTTAATGTAAATACTAATTAATTATATATTTAAATGAAGTCAATTTCAATCAAAGGATCTGAAAGAGAAAACGTAGGCAAAAAGGCAACGAAGGCCGTACGTGATGCTGGAATGGTTCCTTGCGTAATCTACGGAGGAGAACAACCAGTACACTTTCAAGCAGAAAGCAAAGCTTTCAAAAGTTTAGTTTACACTCCAGATGCGCACACTGTTGCGATTGATTTAGGAGGAAAAGTGTTTAACGCAATCCTACAGGATATTCAATTCCACCCAGTTTCTGATGCTATCTTACACATTGATTTTTATCAATTAAATGAAGATAAAGAAATCATCATGGAGGTTCCTGTAAAAATCACTGGTACTTCACCCGGGGTATTATTAGGAGGTGTTTTAAACTTAAACTTACGTCGTTTAAAAGTAAAAGCATTACCAAAAAACCTTCCTGATTATGTGTATGCAGATATTTCTGAATTACAAATGGGGAACAAATTGTATGTAACCAAATTAGGAAGCGACAATTACAAATTAATGCACCCAGACAATACGGTTGTATGTCAAGTGAAGATTTCACGTGCGGCGATGAAAGCAGCTCAAGAAGCAGCCAAAGCCGAAAAAGCAGCAGCCAAAGGAAAGAAAAAATAATCTTTTCCATAAGAATTACCAAAAGCATCGGACAATTCCGGTGCTTTTTTTTTGATGACGCAGGGCATTTGAAGTACTTTTGCACTCATGGTTCGGTTTCTTTCCCTATTTCGTAAAACACCAAATTCTGAAAATACAACACCTATGAAGAAATATCTAATAGTAGGCTTAGGCAATATTGGCGCTGATTACGTGAATACCCGACACAATATTGGATTTAAAGTAGTGGATTTTTTCGCAAAACAAGAAAACGAGTCTTTTCAAACCGTAAAATTAGGAGAACTGGCCGAGTGTAAAATTAAAGGGAAAACCGTGTTTTTGTTGAAGCCCAATACCTACATGAATTTGAGCGGTAAAGCCGTTAAGTATTGGATGGATAAAGAAAATATTCCCTTTGAAAATGTATTGATAATAACCGATGATTTGAATTTACCTTTTGGTACCGTTCGAATTAAAGCCAAAGGAAGTGATGGGGGCCATAATGGTTTAAAAAACATTCAAACAGTTTTTTCGACCACCGAATATCCACGGTTTCGATTTGGCATCAGCGATCAATTTAAAAAAGGACAACAAGTGAATTATGTCTTGGGTGAATGGGATGAAACAGAAAAAGGGGCACTACCTGAACGATTGGCGCTTTGCCGAGAGGCGATTACCTCCTTTGTACTCGCCGGATTGGCAACCACGATGAATACTTTTAACGGGAAATAAATCCATAAAAAAAAGCTCCCGAAGGAGCTTTTTATATTGTATAAAAAGGATAAATTATCGAATTACAATTTTACGTACTTCTTTATTTGACCCATTCATCACAGTAACTAAATATACCCCTGTTTGTACAGTACCTAAATCAACTGTTTCGTTAAATGCTCCATTAGCAGTATATTGACGTTGGAAAACGGATCTTCCTTGCATATCGTAAACGCTAATTTCAACATCATTAACCGTAGGATTGAAGTTTACATTGAAAACCCCATTGTTTGGATTTGGCGCTAAATTAAAGGAATCCAATCCAAAAGTCTCTGTAAGCAACGTTACTTGCTGTGTACAGATTTCGATAGACCACGAGTTCAAAGTTCCATTATCTCCTGTAAAAGTATCATACACACGGAATGTCCATGTTCCTTGAGGATTTTGACCATTAAATGCCGTTAAACTTTCTCCAGGCGCCACATTTTGAAGTGTAGTTCCCCCAGCGGTACAGTTAATGGCAACTCCCCCATTAGTGAACTTTAAATTCAAAGAACCGTTTGTATTTCCACAACTTCTATTAAACATTTTTACAAAAGTAGTTGGGTTTGCGGGACTACTAATGTCTGTGATTACATCGGACAAATAAGTATGAGTTATATTATTAAATACATTCACACTACTAATTGAACCTGTAATCGGTACATTAACGGTTCCTATTTGATTTGCAGGGAAACCAGCAGCAGTTACAATAGGCAACGAACTTCCGGTATACGTATTACAAGTTGTAGTAACACTAAATCCAACAGAAAAATTGTTACTGTTCACATTAAAGAAAATATTGTTGCTTGCTTTTACCATTAAACGGCAACTAACAGCAGGTGTCGTTGGCATAACCACATCAGCAGCACCGTCATTAGGTGTTCCTGCCAATAAGGTTGTCCAAGTAGCTCCATTATCGGTGGTAATTAAAACATCAACATTGGCACCCCCAGTAATGGTATTGGTGTTGTTTACAGCCCAAGTTACCGATTGTGTCGAACCTAAAGTATAAGAAATATCGGCCGTATTTTGTGAGGTTACAGTAAGAGGCCCTTTTGTTGCATCAACCGTAATTGTTGCATTGGCTGTTCCTGTTTGTCCAACTTCAGAATTCGCAACATACGGAGCATTATCACGAACTGTTAAACGGAAATTAAGGTTTCTTCCTACCGAACTTAACGCTTCAACCGCAATACCTGCACTTCCTTGCGTTGTTTGTCCTCCGGCAAAAACCGTTGGCAAAACCGGACAGTAACGAATAGGAGAAGTAGAAGGAGGATATGAAATCCAGTTTGGCCCTCCAGTTTTCCCAACAGCTGCAACACTATTGGCTGCTGTAAAGGAACCTGCAGTATCTACATTAACCTGTTCCCAGCTATACGTCAAAGGATCTCCATCGTTATCATTACCAGAACCAATCAACATAAAAGGTGTGCTTCTAGGAATTGTGAAGTTTCCACCTGCATTCGCTGTAGGAGTAGCATTAACACCCGCCAATTGGGTTGAAACGGGACAAGTTTTAGTATTCAAATTATTTTGAATTTGAGAAATTGAAAGCACATGATACACATCAATTGAATTGTTTGCGGCATTATAGGCTGTAATCCCAGCATAACCCATAATGGTAATACCAGAACCTACTTCAACATTATATCCTGATCCTTCATTAGCATGTGTAAACGTGTGATTAGCCCCTAATTGGTGCCCTACTTCGTGTACTACATAATCGATATCAAACGTATCTCCTTCGGGAATTCCATCACTTGGAGAGGTATATCCACTTCCTTTGTTACGGTCGGTGGTGCTTGCGGTATCATCGGTACAAACACACCCAATACAACCTGCATTTCCACCTCCACCAGAGGCTCCGAATAAATGTCCGATATCATACGCCGCGTTATTTGCTGCCAAAGTCGTACCCGTACCTGTTAATCGCGTACTTAACGTATTTTGAAGTTCAGCATTCCAAGCACCCGCAGAACCAGCTGCCGCTGCAGAATACGGATCGGTAGCCGCATTGTAGAAAATTACATTAGTGGATTCAGCAACAATATTAAGGTGAACTCCCAAATCTTTTTCATAACATCCATTGGCACGCGTCATGGTTTCATTGAAGGCGTCCAAAACCAAATTAACTTGAGTCGCACTAGTAGCTCCGAAATAATTGGAGTACTCTGCTGTACACGATTGTGCCAAACGCATTGTTTTCAAAACACCATTACTGGCCAACACAACATTCCCGCCAGAATTTCTATTAGAAGGATTTGCTAATCCACCAAATTCATCATCCAACACGTCACATTTCCATGCGGGTTTTGGACCGTTATTAGCCTTATTGTAAACCACATAGATTGTTCCATCGGCAGAAAAAGGCTCCATAAATTCACTGGTTGTTCCTGCTCTAAACACAACAGTCTTTATCCCTCTTGGACTGATACTCAACTTCATATAGGCCGTTGGATCTAGCGTACTCTTACCTGAAAAAGCACGAATATCAGGGAATTGTGCTTGTAAATCAGCCTCAAAGTTGGATGCTTCATTCACCACAAAATCTTCTAATTTTCCTTGTGCATTGGGAAGAGTAATTACACAAGTAGTTCCAGGCTGATCGACAATCGTCATCAATCTGTTTTTTAATTGATCGAAATTCAGCGTGTACAAATCATACTGCGTTGGAAATGTACTTCTGAAAGTTCCTTTAGCTCGTTCTAAGTCTTTACCGGGTTCCGCTGCTGACCAATAACGACCAGTTTGTGCATTCATACCCGCCAAGCCAAGGAAAAAAATAGAAAGTAATAAAAATTTTTTCATTTTAATTAGATTGGTTATAATAGCTAACAAATATAAACGATTTTTTGCGAATTTGACATTACAAATGTGAATTCAACGGGGTATAGCTATTAAACATAAAAATCAACTACCTTTGTGCCGATTTTTAATGCACTTGAAAACCTTTTCCAACATCGCTGATTTTCCCAAAACAAAAGGCACAGTGCTTACACTGGGTACTTTTGACGGGGTTCATTTGGGCCATGCGAAGATTCTGAATAAAATAACAGAGGCTGCAAAAATTATGGATTTGGAGAGTGTCGTACTTACCTTCCATCCGCATCCGCGATCGGTGTTACAAACAGATACTCCCATGCACTTACTCAGTTGCATCGATGAAAAGTCGAACTTGATTAGTAATGCGGGGATTGATCATTTAGTTATTCATCCTTTTGACAAAGCATTCTCGCAATTAACCGCCGAGGAATTTGTTACTGACATTTTGGTCAAAAAGTTTAATATTAAAAAAATTGTCATCGGTTACGACCATCGTTTTGGAAAAAATCGCACCGCAAATATTGATGATTTAACTCGTTTCGGATTGGAATTTGGTTTTGAAGTAGTTCAAATAACTGCAGAAGAAGTCAATGCAATTACGATTAGCTCCACGAAGATTCGCAAAGCATTGGAAGCCGGCGAATGTGGTGTTGCCCAAGACTATTTAGGACATCCATACACCCTTTCGGGCAAAGTAGTTAAAGGACAACAGTTAGGCCGCACATTAGGATTTCCTACCGCCAATATACAGCCATCTTGTGAAGAAAAACTTATTCCAAAAAATGGGGTTTATGTAGTGCGGGTCACCTGGAACAACCGCAGCTATTCGGGCGTATTAAATATTGGAAACCGTCCAACCGTTTCGGGCACTACTCGTACCATAGAAGTACATCTTTTTGATTTTTCCCAAGAAATATACAATGCCAAACTTTCGTTGGAATTTCTAACATTCCTTCGTGAAGAGCAACGATTTGACTCCCTTGACGCTCTTAAAAATCAGATTATCAGCGACAAAGAGCAGGCCATGGCATACTTCCAAAACCTTCCGAAATAACTATTGCCCAATGAAGGGAAATCGTTACTTTTGAATTCTAAATTCGTCACGCTATGAGTGAAATAAGACACAATTGGACCAAAGAAGAAATTTTAGCCATTTACCATAAACCTTTCATGGATTTGATGTATGAAGCGGCCACCGTGCATCGCAAACATCATGATCCCAATGTGGTTCAAGTTTCAACCTTATTATCCATAAAAACAGGAGGTTGCCCTGAAGATTGTGGCTATTGCCCCCAAGCAGCAAGGTATCACACCGATATTGAAGGAAATGATTTGATGAGCGTCACTCAAGTAAAAGCGCAAGCCCTTCGTGCGAAAGCCGCGGGTTCTTCTCGTGTTTGCATGGGAGCCGCTTGGCGTAATGTGAAAGACGGCTCAGAATTTGACCAAGTGTTGGAAATGGTGCGTACCATCAATAAATTGGATATGGAAGTGTGTTGTACCTTGGGAATGCTTACGGAAAATCAAGCATTGCGATTGGCTGAAGCCGGACTATATGCCTACAACCATAATTTAGACACCTCTGAAGAATATTATAAAGAAGTCATTTCGACACGAGGCTTTGAAGACCGTTTAAAAACTATCGAAAACGTGCGAAAAACCAATGTAACGGTTTGCAGTGGAGGTATCATTGGAATGGGTGAAAGCGTGGAAGATCGGGCTGGCATGTTGGTCGCGCTCGCACGTTTGAATCCCCAGCCTGAATCCGTGCCAATCAATGCGCTTGTAGCTGTAGAAGGAACGCCTTTGGAAGATCAAAAACCAGTAGAGATTTGGGAAATGATTCGTATGGTAGCAACTACACGTATCGTCATGCCTGAAACACAAGTGCGCTTATCAGCGGGACGAACTGAAATGTCACGTGAAGGTCAGGCGATGTGTTTCTTTGCGGGAGCTAACTCAATTTTTGCTGGCGATAAATTATTAACTACTCCCAATCCTGATGTAAACGAGGACATGAAAATGTTTGAAACCCTAGGATTACAACCCCAAAAACCGTTTATTAAACTTATGCAACCACAGACCGTGGAAGCAGAAGATTCGCAATATCAACCGTTGGGTGAAAAACCAAAATGGTCGCGCCCTGGACATAACATAGAACGCAACGTTAATGCTTCTTTCAAAGGTAAATAAACAAAAAAAGTCCCGATATAAACTCGGGACTTTTTCGTTTCTATATTTTAAAATTATAATACTACTTTTTGCGTAATTACAGCACCGGTTTCCAATACGATTTTCACAATCAACGTTTGTTGTTCCACCTCAATTGTACTTGTTTGCGCTTTTAGATCGTGAACCGCTGTCAAATGAGTTAGTAATCGACCTTGCAAATCATAAACCATTACCTCTTTTATATTCTCTTCGGCTTGCATAGAAATAACTCTTTGTTGCGCTACAACCTTTATTGTCGCTTCATACGCCACGGAATCAACGTTTAGATTGGGATTTCCAGGAATAGAATAACGCAATACAAAGCGTGTATTCAATTCACCTTTGGGTAATGTTACCGTGTAGGGGCTGTTCTTTAAATTATGAAATAACCCGGCAACCTTATCTTCCAAATAAATAGGTTGCTGCCCCGCAAACAATCCATCCGTTTTATATAACGCAATCGCATACGTTCCAGCTGTGTTAACGTAAATTCCAAGTGGAACGCGGTCATTTCCTGTAAAAGGCAGCCCTTTTCCCTGAATAGAATAGGGTTCATTTTGCAATAAAGAGTAGATACTTAATTCGCCTGTTATTTTGTGAATACAATCATACAAATGGTCCCGACCGTTGGTGGCTTGACTTGCATACCCTACCAAGGTACGTTCTGAATTTCCGTTGGTTGTATTGACGATATCCAGCCAAATTCGGTGTTTCTGATTGGAAAGCCATTGTGCATTTCGATAAAAATCAGTGTTGTCATACGGCATCAACAAGGCATCGGCGCGAAGACTATTTTCGAAAGCAAGGGTATTCGGCGTAGATGCTGTATGCAACATATTTACCATAAATCCTTGTCCAGCTCCAATTTTTCCGGCAAAAGAATCGGGCTCGGTCGAACCCAAACCGTTATACTTGATATAGTCTGAAGCCCAATAATTGTATTGGAAATTGTTATAAAACGGACTGGTTGTCGAGGTTGGCGCCAAACCGTGTTTCCAAACCCAAATTGAACCCTCAATTTTCGTCTGATTCAAGACCAAAAACTCTTCTGCATCAATCGCTGAAGGGTATGGATTTCCAACTAAATTCCAATTGTCATCAAAACGGGTAGTATCAAAATTATCGGGATTCGTGAGATCTGCATCGAAATCGGCACCATCATAGTTTCCACGTGAAATAGGAGATGTAAACTGTCCGTTATGTGGTTTTCCAGTAAAGGTAGCCGTTAAAGGAACTGCCGTTGCAGCACCATTGGACGCACGAGCGATGTAGCCTTTTCCGCGCACCATCGTTCCCGCAGCTCCTACCCAATTTCCAAATGTTCCATTGGTATTTGCAAAGGTTGGATTCCATTCGTAACGCAACGCATTGGGTAAGGAATTTACAGCTACATTCTCCGTTGGAGCACTCCAATACACATAATCAAAATTACGGGCTAAAGTGGTACGATCCATTCGGAATTTTGTCCCTGAATAATCTCCATTGTTGGTATCTGTCTCATTGATTTGAATCAATTGCCCTGTGTTGTTGATGTTTAAAATTCCGTCTAACGTTAACGTATTGAAGGCAAAAACATAATCATCAGCTCCTATGGTCAGGATTTTATTCAACTTGACTTCCAGATTTCCTTGGGCGAATAAATTATTGGAGACATTTGTGTTAAAATCATTATCCAATACCACATTATAAAACTGTTCAACATTGGTATGCACATTCCCGTTGATAATTTGCGGAGCACTTCCCACAAAATGAACCGTTCCGTTTCCTTCTTGAAATTGTGCCGCTGAAGCCGCATTGGTCCAGTTGCCATAAAGGATTAAATTCCCATCTGCGGTACTTGAATTGCTATCATCCATATCCAAAATCCCCGCACCCGAAAGACTAAGATTTCCATAGACTTCTAATCGATTTAAAGCATTTCCTTGCAGTTGGACACGACGCCCTGAAATGGTCAAATCTTTACACTTGGCTACATCCGAAAAGGTATCTGAATTAGCTGCCGTATAATCAATCACAGCATCATTTCCAGCAGTAGCATCAATGACTACATCGGTTAACTCATCGGGAACGGTCAATAGCGCCCAATTGTTACAATCAAACCAATTGGTATTCAATGCGCCTGTCCACTTATTGAAAGGATCAGCAACAGTGATGATAAAAGGGGAATTCGTGGGACATGTCCCTAATAAAGTCGTCCAATTGGTGGTATAATTTAAGATAGAACCAATCAAATAGGGTCGGCTTCCCGTGGTAAAGGTTGTTGAAGAGGTGTTGTAACTCACTTCATAAGCACCAGTAGTCGTATTGGCTTGCAAAGAAGCACAAATCAACTGCGGATGCTTTCGTGATCGTCGGAAATTATTGCCGCTTATGGCGGTTAAGTTATCGGTCAATTCATACCATACACCACCATCTTGTACCCCAGACAATACTGTACCTGTAAAAGTAGAACCCGTTATGTCGTAGGTAAAAAATCCTTGTAATAAGAACATTGAATCGGGTGCCGAGCTCGAAACATTTACACTTCCATGGCTGGTTAAGGTTGTACCATCTGCATTTCGCCCCGAAATTGTAAACGAATTGTAGGTTGTTCCTGCAGCATCCACTACAGAAATCGTTGAACCTGTTCCTGCACTAACAGTATTAATACAAAACACAGAAGCCGCTGGAATTGGGGTCGTTCCAGTGTAAGTAAACTCTAAAAAGGGTAAATTTCCATCGGGGGCAGCAGTACAACTGTACCATTTATCGGTGCGCACATTGGCGGCGGGCATCCCTCCTGTTTCATAGGTTGTGTTAGCCCAAATAAAACTCGTTCCGGGATTAATGGCAACTAAAGACAAAAGTCGGATGGCATCATCGGCTCCAGACGTAGTGTTGTCATAAGCTATAAGCATTAAATCGCCTGTTTTTAACACCGTAGGTACGATATTTTGAGGCGTTAAAGCCACCTCGACTCCCGAACTCCAATCGGTTCCACTACGCACAAATATTTCGATATAATAGGTAACTCCATTGGTTAATCCTGTAATGTTTACATTGTTTCCGCTGGAGGCATACACTACTTGGTTGAACGCTGCAAAAGCGGGATTGGCCGTATAAGCACTTCCATCGCCGATAGGAGCAAATGTTATTCCGGGAGCCGCAGTCACCACGACCAAAACTTGATCAAAACAAAGCGCATTGGGATTGGCCCAACCGATTAATCCTGTGGTATTTCCGGGTGTTGCGATAGCGTTAGTAACATTACTCAAAGCGGCTACTTGAGTCAGTGAACGCGGTGTTGTTGAAAAAACGGTATTGGTTGGACCGTTATTGCGGTACGTATAAATTTCATAAACATAGGTTGCTCCCGCTGTCAACCCTGTAATCGTGGCTGTAGTCCCAGTGCCGATATAGACGACGCGCGAAAGTGGTGCCGTGCTGCCATAGGTGGGTGCCAACGAAAAATCGGTATTGAAGGGTTGTGTTGAAGCTACTAAACTCGTCACAGCGTGGGGATTTAATCCCCCTTGACGTGCAACAATTATATACCCATCGAAAGGACCGGTTAATGGCGCCGACCAATTCAATACTTGAGTCGTATTGCTAGAGCAACCGCGGGTAAAGGTAGCGGGAAGATTGGGTGCGGAAGGGGCAATGGTTTGCAAACCGCTATTGGTTGTATTGCCACTTCGCGCGATACCTCCGAAGAAAATCAAGTTCGCCCCCACATTAGTAAATCCATTCACTCCAATGGTATTCCCAAGAGTAGCTGTTGCCGAAAAATCAGCGGTAATAAATAAATACCCAACCGTCCCCGCATTGATAACAGTTGACGTAAAAGGTGTAAAGTTTTTATTTCCCGCCACCCCAGGAGCGGCAAGGGTACATAATGTTGCATCCCCTGCATCCAAAACGTTATCCAAAGAGTAGCGAACTTTTAGATTCACAATATCGGCAGCAGCGTATGTCCCCGTAACGGGAATCGCTTGAAGACCGTTGAGAGTCGCATTGGAACTGGTCACGGTAAGTTGAAAACGGTGTAAAATATGATCCACAGTTCCCTGAGAAACAAAGGCTGCTGGAACTTGGGTCCCCATATTGGCTAGGGCAACTATGGGCGTTGCCACGGAAAGTATGCCAACATTAGAATTAACAGTCGCGCAAGGCGCCGTTCCCGTTACAACACAACGATAGCGATACCCATTTAATCCTGATGGTGTTGCGTTGATATTTAGTGTTGGATTGGTAACATTATTGTATGGCAGTACATTGGTTAAATTCGTCCAAGTGACTCCACCATCGGTTGAGACTTGCCATTGATAAGAAACGGCATTGGAGGCGGCTACGGTAAACACAGTATTCGTCAACGACTGAACGGTTTGACTAGCAGGCTGTGTGGTAATATTTACGGCAGGAACTATTGTAATGGCAGAGGAAGCTACGGTTCCGGTGGACCAACACGAGGTAGCGGAATTAAAAGCACGCACATGATACGTGCCGCTAGCGGTTACGTTTAAAGGTGTTGCCGCATTGTTTGCCGTGGAAGTGCCTGTTGGTGTTGTTTGCCAATAATTGACTACAGGTGCCGTAGCAGTACCGGTAAAGGTTAGCGTAGTTGAAGCACAAGCAGGCGTTGTTCCCGTAATTGTACCCGTTGGATTGGCTGGGGGAGTGCAATTTAATGACACAGTACCGTTGAATGTAAAATCATTAATACTAAATGTAGTTGTTGCAGCACCTAACCCATAAGAGTAAAATCGGAAAGTAATTGAACTGGTAATACTTTGAAAAGGTAATGTAGACAATGAAATGGTTGTTCCTATTGTAGTAGGTGTACCTATATCTGTAGTAAATCCATCCAAACTTGATCTAAAAGAATGTGATGCTACACCTGAGGATAATTGAGAGGTATACACAAAACTCACAAAATCAATTTTGTAACCAGGAGCAGGAGTAAGTGTAAATTCAAAATAGTCATTTAAATCAATGGCTCCAGTACTCCATCCATTCGCATTATATCGATTGTTTGCATTTGTCCCAGTAATCCCAGTCCCTCTACCAATACCGCTAACAGTTATATTTGGATCTATAACTTGCCCAATGGTGAAGGGATTAGTAGTATTGGGATTAGTGCCTGTGATTGGATTAGTAAATATGGATTGCCCCCAAGAATTCATACTTAAAAACAACAGAATCACTAAAATTTTAAAGCTTTTTAAAGTCACTTTTTGACAAATCATTTTTTCATCTTTTTCCAGCGTACAAAATTACGTCTAATCCACAGGATTTCAATAGCTTTGTATTACTAAATTATTAACAAATCAATTATTATTTTACGTGGTTTTGCACTCAAAATCAGGGCTTTCCGCTCAAGAAGTATTGGCCAAACTCGAATATTACTGCGCCTACCAAGAAAGGTGCCATCTAGAGGTGTGGCAAAAACTGCAAGAATTTAGCCTTTCATCGCAAGAAAAGGACGAAATTATCGTTGCTCTTATTCAAAAAAATTTCCTGAATGAAGAACGTTTTGCGTTGGTTTTTGCACAAAGTAAATTTCACCAAAAAAAATGGGGAAAAGTGCGTATCAAGAACGAGTTGAAAGGTAGACAAATCGCCGAAATACTCATACAAAAAACTCTCAAAGCAATTTCTTCTGAAGCTTACGAAACCACTTTTGAACAATTGGCTACGCAACAATGGGAACAAATTCATGAACCCAATCTTTTGAAAAAAAAGAAAAAGTTTTGTGATCACTTACTACGTAAAGGGTGGGAACATTCGCGAATTCTTGATTGGCTTAACGAGCAGAATGTTTAATTTTCCTACAACTTTACTTGTAAGTATTTACTTGACTTTCATACCTTAAAATTTTTTCTATTTAAAATTTATTTTTAATTAATTTTCAGACTTTTAATCCAAATTAATGGCTACGAAAACGTTTTCGCTAATCTGATATTATGATGCATTTCGTCGATTATTTTGTTCATTTCGTCGATACTTTATCTAGTTTTGGTCGACTTTTAAAAAGTACGTCAAAATCAAAAATGCTTCAATTACTCATGAAAACAAAAGGATTTCAAACAGACTTATCGCTTTGGTCGTTATTCTTAACTCTTTTTTTAAACTTTAATCTTGCTGCTCAATGCCCAACACCTCCAGGAAATCCTGCCATCTATGGTTCGGGTTCATGAAGAGCGTATGTGTATTCTTACACTGACACAGGAAATCCACCCGCAAATCCGTTTGCTACGTATCGTGGTTTTTTTACCTTACCCGAAACCTTTAATAATGATTTAGCTAGCGGTTCGCTTTCTGGACCCAACATTTGTGGAACCTATAGTGACACCTTTGCAGTTCGCTTACGTATGCAACGCACTTTTGCTCCCGGAAACTATACCTTCACGGTTGGGGGCGACGATGGATATCGCTTGAGTTTGAATGGCGGAGCTACGTTTCTTATTAATAATTGGAGCGACCGCTCGTATGGTACTACCACAAGTGCTGTCGTCTATTTGGATGGCCCTGTAAATATTGTCTTAGAATATTATGAAAAATTTGGACTTTCAAGACTTAGCTATTCGTTTAACACCTGCACAAGCTCTACAGCACTCACCGCTATCAACGCACCCACTGCCTTATGTCAAAATGCAGGTGGAACAACATTGGTTGCCCAAGGTGGAACGCATGGTTCTGGTGCCGTTTTTCAATGGGGTACTGGCGCTGTGGGTACAAACATCATTACTACCACCACTGGAAACTCACTTTATGTAAATCCAACAGCTACTACCACCTATTGGGTTCGTCGTATCGATCCCGCTCCTTGTGCTGTAGTCACTTCTGGCGTTAGCACCACTATTACCGTAAACACTCCTTCTACCATGCCCACCACCATTAGCGGCACTACAACAATATGTGCGGGACAAAGCACAACGCTCACTGTGTCTGGGGGTACGCATGGAACGGGAGCGGTGTATGAGTGGGGAACAGGATATAACGCCGGTGTTAATGTTATTGCAGGCGCAACAGGAAGCTCAATTACCGTTAGTCCAACTTCACAAACGGGCTATTGGGTTCGTCGTGTTGATCCAGCGCCATGTCCAGCAAACAACTCGGGACATATCACAACAACTGTTAATGTCAATCCAAGTTCAACAGCCCCAACAACCATTACCCCTTCGGCAACTGCTCTCTGCCCTGGGAATAGTGTAACCATGACCGCATCAGGAGGTACAGCGCTCCCGGGGTCAACACTTCAGTGGGGAACGGGAACAACCATCGGGTCGAATGTCATCAGTGGACAAACGGGCGCAAGTATTACCGTAAGCCCTAGCACTACAACAACCTACTGGGTACGTCGCTTTGATCCTTCATGCAATGCCTTTACCGCAGGAATTACATTCACGCTTCCAACAGCAGTAGCACCAGGTAATCCGGCTCTTTTTGGATCGAATACATGGAATGTCTATGGATACTCAGGAGCCGATGTTACTTTAGGGTCTACCACATACCTCGGATTTTACACAACCAATACTTTAAATTTCAACACCCAAACCGGTACCAATAGCTGGGCTAACAACACCTCACCTTCCAGCGTTACTGCTTGGAACGGCTGTCCTGTTCCCGCCGACAACCACACTTTTACTGCAAAACGCCGTGGCTTTCCCTGTGGCAACTATACTGTAGCCATGCAAAACTGGGATGATGTTGCACAACTATACATCAATAACACGCTCGTTTGGTCGGCTAATTCCTGGAGCGGCAATGGAAACTTTAATGTGGTTGTTGGAACCTACTACCTAGACTCAACTTCCACCGTTGAGATTCGTAACCGCGAAAACGGGGGACTCTCCAACATCAGCGTTACTTTTACAAACACAAATATTCCCTCTACAGCTCCAACAGCCATCACAGGAACTACTGTTCTTTGTGAGGGAACTTCAACAACGCTTACCGCTTCGGGGGGAACGATGGGAACTACTGGATCATTTCAATGGGGAACAGGTAGTACCGTGGGTTCAAATATCATAGCGGGTGCAACAACCGCCTCGCTTACGGTATCCCCGACAACAACTACTACCTATTGGGTACGAAGAATCGATAGCATTTGTTGGGTAACGACTGCGGCGGTTACTACCACCGTTACGGTCAACGCCACTACAGTAGCAGGAAATCTTTCGTCTCCAACTACAACGATTTGTAAAAACACCGCTGTTTCTGAAATTATATTGACAGGAAACATAGGTTCGGTAGTCAAATGGCAATATGCCGCTGATGCTGCATTTACTTCTGGTGTAACCGATATTGCCGTCACAAATACAAGTTTATCGGCAGCTCAAATTGGCACATTCGCCACCACACGATATTTCCGTGCCGTGGTTCAAAATGGAAATTGTTTAGTCGTTAATACCGCTCCACTTGCCATAATTGTTCCCGATACCGTTGTCTACAATGGCACATGGAGTGGAACCCCAACGGATAAAACACCGGTACTCATTGCCTCAAACTATACGTTGACTTCCGATTTGGAGGCTTGCTCTTGTCAAATAGCTGCCAATGCCACCTTGACCATTCCCACAGGACGAACACTTCGAACACAACAGGAAATTGAAGTAAGCGCTACTGGTGGACTTATCGTAGAAAACAACGGAAGCTTGGTACAAGTCAATGATACTGCAATCAATAGCGGCTCAATTACATTTAAACGAAATACCTCTCCACTGAAACAATTCGATTACACCTACTTTTCGAGTCCAGTTCAAAATACAACTTTAGGACAATTAGCACCACAATCCATGTTTTATTCCTTTAATCCAAACATCAATAATTGGAATTTGGAAAACGTAAATACGGTCATGACTCCGGGAAGAGGGTATATTTTCCGAGCTCCAAACACGCTTAACTTCAACACCCCTCAGATTTTTGGTGTATCCCTCAACGGGACGCCAACCAATGGAATTGTTCCCACAACCATCGTGAAAGGAACGGGCACAACGTTTAACTTAATCGGAAATCCATATCCTTCGGCAATAGATGTTGATGCCTTTTTGATGGATCCCGCCAACGATCCGATTGTAAATGGAACGATATACCTTTGGACACACAACACTGCAATTGCCAATGTAAGTGGCACCAATATTTATGTGTATACGAGTGATGACTATGCCAAATACAATTTGACTGGCGGTATTCAAACTGCCGATCCAGCGATTACTGGAGGTACTACCCCTAATGGAAGAATTGCTTCTGGGCAAGGATTTTTTATCGAAGCCAACGATGCACTGACGGCTGGAACCTACACTGCGCGCTTTAACAACAGCATGCGTATTATAGGTGAAAACAATCAGTTTTTTAGAACCTCAAGAGTGACGACCCAAAGTACCGTTTTGGACAAACACCGAGTTTGGTTAACCTTGAGCAATGCGCAAGGAGCTTACAGCGAAATCTTGGTAGGCTACATCACAGGAGCTTCCCAGGGTATGGACTCCAAATATGATGGAAGAACCCTTCCTGCAGGGAACGTGATCTCGTTTTACTCCTTGTTGAATGCTACAGAGTTGGCTATACAGGGACGAGCGCTCCCATTTCAAGACAATGATCGAGTGCCACTTGGATTCCAATCGACCCTGACAGGAACATTTCAAATTCGTTTGAGCAATTTCGATGGTTTGTTTCAAAATCAAAATGTATACTTGTACGACACAACCACTCAAACATATCATGATCTAAAAGCGGGCGCCTTTACGTTTACCATCGCCCAAGCCGGGACAACTAATAACCGTTTTGAGTTACGTTTTACAAATGGAAATGCATTACAAACGGGAACTTTCACCCCTGACAATACTGTAATGGCCTTGATAAAAGAAGGAAAGTTACACATTACAAGTTCACGGGAATCCATCGCAAACGTTGAAATTTTTGATTTATTAGGGAAAAAAGTGTACAGCCAAAAAGGAATTAACAGCACTGCATTCCAGTCGGAATTCCTACCATTTTCGAATCAGATTTACATTGTTCGCATCACGTTATCCGACGAAAGTGTAGTTACAGAAAAAATAATACGTTAATTAAAATTGGGCTTTTTGTTAACAAAAAAGAACCGTCTCTCGTTAGGCGGTTTTTTTTATTTTGATATACGAATCGTCACGGCATTCCCGCCAAATCCTACGGCATTGATTAAAACATGACGCATAGGTTTGTTAAGAGTAAAATGGCTATCAAAAGGGGTGCCCAAAAATGTTTGCTCTTGAAGCATCAACAGCGCCAATTCCAAACTGAAAATACCCGAAGCGCCGAAGGTATGCCCCATTTTCCATTTGTTGGTCGTCAGTAATGGCACGTTTTCCCCAAATACTTTTTGAATCGCTTTATACTCTGACAAATCGCCTTTGATTGTCCCAGGCGCATGCATCACGATGGCATCAATTTCAGATAAGGACAAATCCCCTATGGCCATTTTCATCGATTTTTGGAAACAAATGGCCTCATCCGAAATGGAAATGTTGTGTTCCAATTCGTCGGTAGCGTAGCCAACTCCTGTGATATACGCTAAGGCATTTTCGTTATCGCGCTCCAAGGCCACTACACCTGCCCCCTCACCCAGCACCATGGTATTGCGAAGTTTATCCAAATCCATTGCCTTACACGGATACCCTTCGGTTTCACGCGAATAGATTTTTAACGCTTGCATTTGCGCTAAGGTAAAAGGAGTCAAAGGCGCTTCACTACCACCGGCTATAAATCGATTCGCCATACCGGCTTCCAACCAAGCCACGGCATTTAAGATAGCATGCAAGGCGGTTGAACAGGTGATGGAATGGGATATTTCGGGGCCGGCCGATTTTAAATCATGGGCAACCCAACTCGAGAGATTTCCTAAAGTGGTTGTGGGCGAACTCAAAGTAGCTGTTTTTCCAGTTGTCATAAACTCGTGGTGAAATTGTTCCCACACATAAGTAGCACCTCTAGATGAACCAATATTAATCCCGATGGCGTCCCCTTTTTGCCAACCGGCTTGAGCTAGAACCCTCCGACTCACATCCAAACCCATAATCACTGAAGGATCTAAGTTTTTGTACTTGGAATCCGAACGACGAATAGCCGCTAAACATGTTTGATCGATTTCCATCAAAGGAGCAACCCAGTATTCTTGGGTTCCAAAACGCTTTTTTTGAATCGCCGTGGCTTTTGAAGAATAGGCCTCACGAATGGCATTGGTGTCCGACCCCAAGGGCGAAACAGTAGCTATAGCGGTTATGGAAATGCGATGTTTCAAATGAAAATTTTAAGGCTGTAAAGTTAGTCGATTTCTACAGCCGCTTCCACTACTTCATACACTTTTTCCAATTGTGCATCCGTCATAATATACGGCGGTAAAATATAGACGATATTTCCAACGGGACGCAAAATCACCCCGTTAGCAATAAAGAATTGATACAAGCGATTGCGAAATGTACCGTAATAACTTTCCACGCCTTCACGCATAATCTCCAAAGCAAAAATGACGCCCAAAACGCGTGTCGTTTTTACGCGCGGATGTGCGTTTATTTTTTCAGCGAAAGCCAAATGATGCGAATGAATCCGTTGAATATTCGCTTGCATTGCATCCGATTCCAACAATCCAATACTGGCCAAAGCCGCCGCACAACCCGTCGGATTCGCCGTAAACGTATGCCCGTGAAACAAGGCTTTATTCACATCAGTATCTAAAAACCCGTCGAAAATTTCTTGGGTAAACGAAGTAATCGCCATCGGAATCGTACCGCCCGTTAGTGCTTTCGACAAACATAACATATCGGGTTGTTCCGATAAATAGTCGCACGCAAAATTTTTCCCCGTTTTTCCAAATCCGGTCATCACTTCATCAGCAATCGTAAAGACACCATATTTGCGACACAGCAGTATCATTTTATCCAAAACCTCTGCGCTATACATCACCATTCCCGCAGCTCCTTGGCACAAGGGTTCGAAGATAAAAGCGGCAAATTCGCCCGTTTGCAATTGCTCTTCCAACACCTGTAAGGCATGAACTTCTTGCCCTTCCACAGGCACCGGAATGCGGTACACATCGACGAGTGAACCCTGAAATGCTTCTGTAAAAAAAGTAATTCCACTCGAGGCCATTGCCCCAAAAGTATCGCCGTGAAAGGCATCGTCAAAAGCGAGAATACGGCGTCTAACTTCCTTTTTATTATAAAAAAACTGCATAGCCGCTTTAAGTGCTACCTCCACAGCGGTCGAACCGTTATCGGAAAAGAAAAGCTTTTTTTGATTGGAAGGCAAAAGTGAAATTAACTTCTCGGCCAATTCTACGGCAGGTTTATTGGTAAAACCGCCAAACAAAACGTGTTCGAGTGTGGTCAATTGTTTGTAAATCGCCTCCGCCATCACCGGATTGGAATGCCCATACGGATTCACCCACCAAGAAGCAATGGCATCCAAATATTCTTTTCCATGTTCATCCCACAGCACAGCCCCTTGTCCTTTGACAATGGCGGGTAACAAACCAACCGTTTGGTGTTGCGTATACGGATGCCAGTTGTACAGCTGGTCTTTTTCGGATAAATTCATATTTTTTTTGTGTAAAAAAGAACAAGACAAAAGTCTTTCTTCTTGCTTCTTTCTTCTTGTCTCTTCTTACCCCAATTTCAACAAGGTATCTCGCAATTGCTCAGCATAATCGCGCACTACATTTTCGTCAAAATAAGGTTCGTTATTGATGCGCCCTAAAAAAGGAACGCCTGTTTTTTGTAAAATAATCGATTCGGTCGGTTCATGTTCGTCCCCCGAAAAAATGATTCCTGCAATGGTCAACTTTCGCGCGTGCAACGCTTCAATCGTCAACAACGTATGATTGATGCTACCCAAATAATGGCGCGAAACCACAATCACTTGATAATCGGGACGAATCAAATCGATGACACAATCGTTAGCATTTAACGGTACAAAAACGCCACCTGCCCCTTCAATCACCAAATGATTCTCGGTTTTTGGCTCTTGAATTTGCGCAATATCTATCGTGATGTGATCGAGTGCTGCCGCTAGATGCGGACTAGCAGGCGTATGTAACGCATAGGCATTGGGGTGAAAATGCGTTTTAGAATTGGACACCTGACGACGAACTTTATGCGTGTCGCTATCGTCCAAATCACCGGCCTGAACCGGTTTCCAATAATCGGCTTCCAAAGCTTCAGTAACGATGGCCGCCACTACAGTTTTCCCAACGTCGGTACCAATACCTGTGATAAATAATTTCATTCCATTCATTTTTGGCAAAGTTCGGGAAGTGAACGGAAATTACCATCAAATTTTAACGAAAGCTTATTAATTTGGGCGGTACCTTCGGCCCGGGCTATCCGCAGTGCCGGCCTTCCTAGCGTCAGGCAGGGCACTTTGCTGCTATCCCTACCGCGATTCCTGCTCCTTTTGAAATAAAGTGCTTGCTAGCCGCTCTAAAACCGCAGTAATCGATTCCAAAGGCATGAACGCGTGTAAACACAATCGGAGGCGTTCTTGTCCTTCAGGAACCGTGGGGGAAAGTATGGGCTTGACCTCAAATCCGGCTTCTTGCAACGATTGGGCTATCGCGCGTACTCTGTCATTTCCTGGAATAATAGCACAATGTATCGCCGACTTGGAATAAATGAAGAGCGGTTGGAGTCCGAGACGTTTAATTTCTTGATTCATGTGCACAATACGCGCTTGTAGTGCTTGCACTGTGGCTTGTTCTCGTTGCAAAAACTGATAGGCCATATGAATAGTCGCAACGGCATGTGGGGACAAACCGGTGGTATAGATAAAACTCCGAGCAAAATTGATCAAGTAGGTTTGTAACGCTTGACTGCCCAATACCGCTGCACCGTGGCAACCCAAGCCTTTTCCAAAGGTAACGATGCGGGCAAAAATGCGTGACTGTAGGTTTAAAAACTGTACTACTCCTTCGCCGTATTCCCCCATAACGGCTAAAGCATGTGCTTCGTCAACTACTAGAAAAGCATTATACTGTTCGCAAAGTTGGACTATTTCCTCCAGCGGAGGCGTATCGCCATCCATAGAATAGACGGTTTCAAGCGCGACATAGATTTCGAAGTGATTATCAGCCATGCGTTTGTCACACCATTTTTCAAGAGATTGTTGCAGATCTTCGGGGTCGTTGTGATTGAATTTATACGATTTGGCCTTACTCATTTGCAAGCCGTCCCGAATGGAAGCATGGCAGAGTTCGTCATACAGAATAATATCGCCGCGTTGGGGAACGGCACTAAAAAATCCCACATTGGCATCATAGCCCGAATTGAAAATCAGGGCCGATTCCGCTTGATGAAACTGGGCAATACGTGCTTCCGTTTCGGTATACAAGATATGGTTTCCCGAAATTAAGCGCGAACCTGTAGCGCCATTGGTTTTGATATTTCGTGTGATAAGAAAATCATGTACGGCATCAAACAAGGCGGCATTTTGTGCAAATCCCAAATAATCATTGGAAGAAAAGTCCAACCGATTACCGTACACAGGTAACTGGCGTAAGGCGTTTTCAGCTTGGCGGTGGAGTAACTTATGTTGTAGCTTTTCTGGAAACTTCATCGTTCAAATATACATGATTTAGCCCGGAACTACCTTATTTCGGCAGTCAGGTCGCAGCGGCATCCTCCCGACGTTAGGAGGGAGACCTTACCTAAGGCAGGCAGGTACAGCGAAGAGCCGGAAATACCTGCCTACCGTAATGAAGGGCTCCTCAAAAAAAAACCCGATACAAAGCTGCATCGGGTTTATAGGTTTTGTAATGGTCAAAATTAATCGGCCAACACAATGACTTTATTGTCTTTCATTTCGATTGTTCCTGAGTTGATGGACAAGCTGTAGTTTTGGTCGTTAATTTTAGTAAAGCGACCTTTTACGGCATCTTCAAATTTGAACGAACTCGCTGTAATTTTTACAGCACCGTCTTTCAAAATCGAAACGATGGGAGCGTGGTTGTTTAAGAGTTGGAACGATCCATCTACACCAGGAAGCGTTACTGCAGTAACTTCTCCTTTGAACAACGTGGCTTCGGGTGATACTATTTCTAAAATCATAACTTGAGTGATTAGTGATTAGTAATTAGTGACTAGTGTAGTACTGTTAACTGCGACAGTACACTGGCTACTCAATTATGCTTCTGCTAACATTTTTTGACCCGCTTCGATCACTTCCTCAATAGTTCCTTTCAAGTTGAAAGCCGCTTCAGGTAAGTGGTCTAATTCGCCGTCAATAATCATGTTAAATCCTTTGATGGTATCTTTAATATCTACCAATACTCCTGGGATACCGGTAAACTGCTCTGCTACGTGGAACGGCTGTGACAAGAAACGTTGAACACGACGTGCACGTGATACCGCCAATTTATCTTCTTCAGACAACTCTTCCAAACCTAAGATAGCGATGATGTCTTGTAACTGTTTGTACTTTTGAAGAATCTCTTTCACGCGTTGTGCACAATTGTAGTGCTCATCACCTAAGATTAGTGGTGTTAAAATACGTGAGGTTGAATCTAGAGGGTCTACCGCAGGGTAAATCCCTAACTCAGCAATTTTACGAGACAATACGGTGGTAGCATCCAAGTGGGCAAACGTTGTTGCAGGCGCTGGATCCGTTAAGTCATCCGCAGGTACATAAACCGCTTGTACGGAAGTAATCGAACCTTTTTTGGTTGATGTAATACGCTCTTGCATCGCACCCATTTCAGTAGCTAAGGTAGGTTGGTATCCTACTGCAGAAGGCATACGTCCTAATAACGCAGACACCTCAGAACCTGCTTGTGTAAAACGGAAGATGTTATCCACGAAGAACAACACGTCTTTTCCTTGATCAGAACCAGCACCATCACGGAAATACTCAGCGATAGAAAGACCTGACAACGCCACACGAGCACGGGCTCCTGGTGGTTCGTTCATCTGGCCGAATACGAATGTCGCTTTGGATTCGCGCATTCCTGCTTTATCTACTTTAGACAAATCCCATCCTCCATTTTCCATAGAGTGCATGAAATCGTCACCATATTTAATAATTCCCGACTCCAACATCTCACGTAACAAGTCGTTTCCTTCACGGGTACGTTCTCCTACCCCAGCGAATACAGAAAGACCACCGTGACCTTTAGCGATGTTGTTGATCAATTCTTGGATCAATACGGTTTTACCTACACCAGCACCACCGAACAAACCGATTTTCCCTCCTTTTGCATAAGGCTCAATCAAGTCGATAACTTTAATCCCTGTGAACAACACTTCAGTTGACGTAGAAAGTTCGTCAAATTTTGGCGCTGCTTTGTGAATAGGCATCCCGTTTGCACCTTCTTTTGGTAAATCTCCCAAACCATCGATGGCATCTCCAACTACATTAAACAAACGACCATAAATATCAGAACCAATAGGCATTTGAATCGGTGCTCCAGTAGCTTGAACTGTAGTTCCACGGCTCAATCCATCTGTAGAATCCATAGAGATGGTACGTACGGAATCTTCTCCGATATGTGACTGAACCTCAAGGATTAACTTGGAGCCGTCTTGTTTTACAATTTCTAAAGAATCATAAATTTTAGGTAACTCATGTTCTTTTGTGTTGAACACCACGTCAACAACCGGACCGATGATCTGTGAAACTTTTCCTATTGCGTTTGACATTGCTTATGTATTTATTTAATAGCGAATTAGATTTGAAAAAACGTCGGTTTTTTTTCGAGTGCAAAGATACGTTTTCGAAATAGAAAATCAATACAAAAAAGCGATTTTTTTAACCCTTTTTTGATTTTTTCGAAGTGCATTGGCCGAACCATCATTAATTCAACAGAAAACAAAAAACCACCGGGAATACCGATGGTTTTGATTTATTTTGGGTTTGAGACTACAAACTCGCTGGGAATAAAATTCGGAAATCACCGAGGTTATACCCTTTAAAATTCGAGCCATACGTAGTGTTAATTGCTTTTAAAAATTCGTTAGCAATTAAACCGTATCCTCTTGGACTTGGGTGCACCCCGTCCAATGAAAATCCTCCGCCAGTAACATACGTTGAACGTACAGTAAAGCCGTCACGTGAAATTCCTGTAGTTGCGACTTGATTAAGAAGTGTATTCGCATCTACAAAAGCTAAACCTTTGGAAGAAGCAATAGCCGCAATCGAATTATTGAACGCTGTGGTGGCTGTTTTTACTTCAGCAGCTTCAGCAGCTGTTAAGGTTGTATTATCTTGCATTGGGAAAGAAACCCCAACTGTGTTGAACGGAGCTGGAGCACTTGTAGTAGTGGCACCAATCACACCTCGTGCAGACAATAAAATGTAATCACGAGAACCAGTTGTATTTCTTGCATGACGAGCTTTTCCATACAAGCCTCCTACAAACGTTGCTGTAGTTGGCCCGAGAACTGGAGTTAAAGCATTAGTAATTGCTGCTGACAAATCGAGAAGTGATTCATCTTGAATCAACAACGGATTATTTTCAACGGTAGATGCATTTCCGTCATCTGCTACTAATGTTTGAAAACGATTAGGTTGACCGATCGCTGTGGTAATTTGATTCACCGCTCCAAATAACAAATTCAATTGTCCAGCACTAGCCGCGGGTAATCCCGGCAGTGGGTTGGTTGGAACAGTTGTGAAAAAGGGCACAGCAGTGACATCAGGAATATTAGCCACAACTCCTTTAGCACCACTTGTGGTAAGACCATCAACCAATGTGGTGTAAACACTATTGAAAACCGTAGGATCTGTAATGTCGTTGCTTCCATAGGTAGCTGGATTTAAGTTTCCTGTTTGATTAACTCCAGAGCCCCCAGAAGTAGCATAAGCTAAGACATCATTGTTTCCAATCCATAACGAGAAAAATGTTGGACTTTGAGCTACAGCATCCGCCAAAACATTAGCAGAAGGGTTACTTGCAAAACGCACATAATAAGGATTGGCTTGACCCGTAAGTACACCCGCTGCGTTCCCGTAACCGTTGGCTAACAAATGGAAACTTTTAGCACCGGGAATCCCCATGTTATTGAAGGGACCTGTTAACACATTGGTCACCTCTGTAGAAGGCACTCCAGATACATTTACGGGAGCCGTACCATTGAAGAAGAGACGTGTTCCTTGAATGGGAGTTCCGCCTAATAAAAGTCCACCCACATTATCATTCATATAAGGCACTTTAAACTCTCCACCGCCAACTAAAGCAAACTTTTGAGCCATCAAGTTGGGGTAAGAACCTTTTTGCCCTTCGATAAACAAGGCATTATCAGAAAACCCTGCTGTGAGCGAATTTCCTAAAGCTACAAACTTTGAAAAATTAGCCGTTCCAGCCGTCAAAGGAAGTCCATCCGATGAATTGGCATCGGCCACTGGATCATCGTCGCTACTACATGCTGTCAAGGTAAGCGCTACCAAAAACAACCATTTATAATTCTTTATCATGAGATCGAATGTTTTAATTTAAATTAAGGATTGATGGTTAAAGAAGCAAAATATTGACTTCCGATAAATCCGGCGCCTAATACTTGTTGGTATTCGTTACCTAAGATATTGGTAGCACCGATTTTTAGAACCGATTTCAACTTCGGTAAATTGTAGTTGATTTGTGCATCAAACACAGTAGCTTCATCAATCCACCCATCTACGAAGGTTGATTCCCAACGGTATCCCGTATTCCAGCGTCCACTGATGCTAAATCCGAAGTTTTTAAACAAATTATCATTGCTGATGCTTGCTTTTACACGGTGTTTTGGTGTATTGAATCCTGCTTCAAATCCAGGATCTTGATCTTGATCATAATCAAACTCTGCAAAGTTGTAGTTGGCACTAAACTCGAAGTTCTTGGGCAAACGATAGTTAAAACCTGCTCCAAAACCAAGAGAACGAACTTCAACCCCTGTATTTGTATACAATTGGAAAACACGCGTATTACCTGTTGCCAATGCATCAATAGACTGCGCTCCTGTATTGGTAGGCCCTGCTAATGGATTGGGAGCGTCTTGTGCCACCCCGTACAATGGAGTTACAACGTTAACGTTTCCAATAAAGTCGTTATAGATGTTATAGTATCCTGTAATATCATACGACAAATTTTTAATTTGACCACGGTAACCCAATTCTAAGGCTTTTACTGTTTCTGGTTGTACCAAATTCACGTTAGCTCTTCGCAACAAAGCGGAAGCTGCAATTGGATCGGTTCCCGCTAAGGCTGCAAATTGCGCTGCTGAAGCAGCAGTATACGAATTGAAGTATGCATTATTACCGTTGATTGTTGTAGAGGTACCACCTACGATGGCTTGCCCTGAAGCAGAAGTAATCGGTAATGTTTCCGTATATCGGTCTAAGTTGTCGGGAGCAGAACCTAACAAAACCGCACTACCTACGTTGAACCCAATGTATTGGTCTTGGGTAGTTGGGTTACGGAAACCCGTTTGGAATGAAGCACGGAAGTTGTGATTACGTTGCTCACCCGCCGAGTACACCAAAGACAAACGTGGTGAATAATCTCCATTAAAGTTCTGTGATTTATCATAACGAATAGATCCTGTAAACTTCAAACGGTCATCCATGAATTTCTTTTGTATTTGCGTATAAATTCCGTATTCACGGTATAAAATATCAGTTCCTTTATCTGTGTAAATACGACCCAAGGAGTTCAACTCATACATACGGAAGGATCCACCCACTTGAATTTCTGCAAACTTGACTACGTCTTTGAAATTATAGTTGGCATCTGAGTGATATAATTTGGAGTCATCCACCAATCTTGATCCTGTAAGTACATTTGGATCAGCAATGACGCGGTTGAATGCCGCTTGGAATTCAGGTGTACCAGGAATCAAACGCCCTGTATCCGCTACACCGCGCGCCGCAGCATGGGCTTGAGCAGGTGTCGCTCCCGCTAATGTAGATTGTACATAGGCGCCTGCATACTCGCCAAACCAATTTGCATCCGGTTTCCACTGACGGTTTACGTTTAATCCCGTAAACAACATGTCGTATGAGTTTCCGCCATCTTCTGTAGTGAAATATCCACGTACGAAGTAGTTTTTCCCTTTAAATTCTAATTTGTGTTGTTGCATGAAGAAACCGTTCAAATAGTAACGATTCGCACCTTGATACACGGTATTTCCAAAACCAAATTTACTTTGCCAAATGATTTCGTTATCATCACCCCAAGGTTTGAAATGCAAAGAGAAATCAACTTTAGCATTTTTCACTTTATTATCGGTCAAATCAACTTCGTTGTACCCTGTACGACTTACATTATAATTAGGCAAGATTTGTTGAAAAACGGCAAACTGCGCTGGTGTAATTACGCCAGCATTCAAAAGTCCTGTAGCCACACCCCGTAAATTAGTTGAAGCCTCATCACCATAAACATTGATCCCGTTATAGTTGTGGAAAGAACGATCTAAACCTACATTATTAACTAAATCTTTATCGCGGTAGTCTGTTGCAAACCAATCGGTTCCTGTCATGAACGAAAAGTTGGCTTTGGCAGCAAAATTCTTGTTAAAAGCATGCGCAACGCGTACACCATAGTCGGCATATTCGTTAGTTCCTGCAGCACGTTGACTGGTTTGACCATACTTCACATACGCTGAAACACCTTGACTTGTAAAAGGACTCTTACTGGTCATGAATAAAATACCGTTGAACGCGTTAGCTCCATACAATGCTGAAGAAGCTCCAGGCAGTAATTCCACGCTTTGTACGTCGATTTCAGAGATACCAATTAAGTTACCCAGTACGAAGTTCAACAATGGAGAGGAGTTATCCATTCCATCCACCAATTGCATAAAACGCGTGTTGGCTACTGTAGCAAATCCGCGTGTATTGATTGACTTAAACGACATACTGCTCGTATTCATGTGCACTTCTTTCAAGTTTTCTAAACCGTCATAAAAAGTGGGCGATGCCGAACGTTTGATGTCTTTTACCGTCATTCGCTCAATTGTCACTGGCGATTCCCGAATACGCTCAGGCGTTCTCGAAGCAGAAATTACAATTTCATCCAATCTTGTATCCTCATTTTGCAACACAGCATCTACTTTTTGGGAAGCAGATGTTACTTGAACCTTTTGCGTGGCAAAACCAATGCTAGAGATTTCAAGGGTAAAAGGAGGTTTTTTGGACGTTTTCAAGGTAAACTTACCGTCAGCGTCTGTTACTGCAGCGGCTGACTCTCCAGCCACCTTAACATTTGCCCCAGGTATGGGTTCGTTTTTACTGTCTTTTACCGAACCTGTAATGGTTGTTTGTGCAAAAGTCACCGCACAGAACAACAGCGTTACAAAAAGATGATAAATCCTCATTTGATTATATTTTGTTGGTTTAAGTAGCCAAAATACGAATAATTTTGATATTATAAATTATGCGCGCATAATTTTTCATTAACTTCAATTTATTGGGACTTTTTAACACAAAGTCGTTAAAGAATTTTGATTTTTAGCAGCATTAACCTGCGAATGAATGAGGAATCTACAACGTTTTCTTTGATTTATCATGAAAACAAAAAAAGCAGGACTTAAATCCTGCTTTTCAAATTTGTATTGTTTTGTAGAAAATTAATTACTCAACTGTTACAGACTTTGCTAAATTACGAGGTTGATCGACATTGCATCCGCGTAAAACGGCGATATGATAGGATAATAACTGCAATGGAATGGTCGTAATTAGCGGCGATAGCGCATCGGATGTTTCTGGAATTTCGATCACGTGATCGGCCAATTCTTTGACTTGAATGTCTCCTTTAGTTACAATCGCAATGATCTTGCCACTTCGGGATTTGATTTCTTGAATATTACTCACAATTTTGTCGTAATGCCCTTGTTTTGGAGCAATAACAACCACTGGCATTTTTTCATCAATCAAAGCGATCGGTCCGTGCTTCATTTCGGCAGCAGGATAACCTTCTGCATGGATGTATGAAATCTCTTTTAACTTAAGTGCGCCTTCTAAAGCTACTGGGAAATTATATCCACGGCCTAAATACAGACAGTTGGATGCATCTTTATATATTTCAGCAATTTCTTTAGAGATAGTATTTGAATTTAGTGCCTCGGCTACTTTTTCAGGAATCAATTCCAACTCTTGCAAATAACGGAAATAGTCCGAATTTGAAAGTGTTCCTTTTGCTTTCGCCAAACGCAATGCAATCATCGTAAGTACGGTAATTTGTGTAGTAAAAGCCTTGGTGGAAGCCACTCCAATTTCAGGCCCGGCGTGAGTATAAGCACCTCCATTAGTTTCACGAGAAATAGACGAACCTACAACATTACAAACCCCAAAAACGAAAGCCCCTTTTTCTTTAGCCAATTTGATAGCCGCAAGGGTATCGGCCGTTTCCCCAGATTGAGAAATAGCGATAACTATATCTTTGGGCGTAATGATTGGATTGCGATAGCGGAATTCTGAAGCGTATTCGACTTCAACAGGAATTCGTGCAAATTCTTCTATAATATATTCAGCGACTAATCCAGCATGCCAAGAGGTTCCGCAAGCAATAATCAAAATGCGATCGGCATTCAAAAATTTCTCTAAATTATCTTCCACGCCAGCCATCTGAATCAAACCTGTAGAGGCATGAAGACGTCCACGGTAGGTATCTTTGATAACATTGGGTTGTTCGTAAATTTCCTTTAACATAAAGTGATCGTAACCACCTTTTTCAATTTGTTCCAAATTCATTTGCAACTCTTGAACATAAGGATCCACCAAAGAATCATCTTTAATTTTACGAATTTTTAACGGCTTGTGTAAACGCACAATGGCCATTTCTTCATCTTCAAGATAAATCGCATTGGACGTATATTCAATAAATGGCGAAGCAT
>CANHRI010000031.1 GCA_947463515.1 Flavobacteriaceae bacterium | reverse complement strand
TCTTTGGTACAAATAAAGGCCTTAACCTTATCATCGCTTTCGATGTTGATCAAGTTCTGAATCGCACGTCCCTTACTGGCTTTCGATCCTTCAGGAATTTCATAAACGCGCATCCAGTAACATTTTCCTTTTTGTGTAAAGAACAATAAATACTGGTGGTTGGTGGCTACAAACAAATGTTCTAGGAAATCTTGATCTCGCGTCGCTGCCGATTTTTGTCCCACCCCTCCTCTATTCTGAGTCTTATATTCTGATAATGAAGTTCGTTTAATGTAGCCCGCATGCGAAATGGTAATTACCACATTCTCGTCGGCAATCAAATCTTCAATACTTACATCACCGCCTGCATAAACAATTTCCGAACGACGTACATCACCATATTTATCGCGAACTTCAATCAACTCTTCTTTGATCAAGGCCATACGTAATTCTTTACTCGCCAACAAATCTTTCAATCGCTGAATCAACTTCATGACATCTTCATATTCAGCTCGCAGTTTATCTTGCTCAAGTCCCGTTAACTGACGCAAACGCATTTCAACAATGGCACGGGATTGAATTTCCGACAAGCTAAAACGTTCCATTAATTTGGTACGTGCCTCATCACCGTCTTTCGACCCACGAATAATGGCAATGACTTCATCAATATTATCCGAGGCAATAATTAACCCCTCTAATATGTGGGCACGCTCTTCCGCTTTACGCAATTCAAACTGTGTACGGCGAACCACTACATCATGACGGTGTTCTACAAAATGATGAATCAAATCTTTCAAATTCAACATCTCAGGACGACCGTTCACTAAAGCAATATTATTTACGCTAAACGAACTTTGCAATTGGGTGTATTTGAACAACATATTCAACACCACATTGGGAACGGCATCGCGTTTTAACTCATACACAATGCGCATACCGCTACGATCGGATTCATCACGAATATTCGAAATTCCTTCAATTCGCTTTTCATTAATCAAGTCAGCTGTCTTTTTAATCATTTCAGCTTTATTAACTTGATACGGAATTTCAGTTACTACGATGGCTTCTTTGCCATTGACCTCTTCAAAATTTACCTTACCACGAATAACAATGCGTCCGCGACCGGTTTTAAAAGCTTCACGAACTCCCTCGTATCCATAAATCACACCTCCCGTGGGGAAATCAGGCGCTTTGATGTATTGAAGTAACTCGTCAATTTCAATGGCAGTATTATCAATATAAGCCAAGGTCCCGTCAACCACTTCTGTAAGGTTGTGCGGCGGCATATTGGTAGCCATCCCTACCGCAATCCCAGAAGCGCCATTGATTAATAGATTGGGAATACGGGTGGGCATTACTTTGGGTTCATACAACGTATCGTCAAAATTCAATTGAAAATCAACCGTTTCTTTGTCGATATCTGCCATTATGTCTTCTGACATTTTTTTCATGCGCGCTTCTGTATAACGCATGGCAGCTGGACTGTCACCATCGATCGAACCAAAGTTTCCTTGTCCATCAACCAATAAGTAACGTAAACTCCATTCTTGCGCCATACGCACCATGGCATCATATACCGAACTATCACCATGAGGGTGGTACTTACCGAGTACTTCCCCTACGATTCTCGCCGATTTTTTATGGGCTCTATTTGAAAAAACTCCTAAGTCATACATTCCATACAACACACGTCGATGTACAGGTTTTAAACCGTCACGAACGTCAGGTAAGGCACGAGATACTATTACAGACATCGAATAATCGATGTATGCACTCTTCATCTCGTCTTCAATGTTGATAGGAATTAACTTCTCTCCGTCAGACATATGCTAAATATTTTATAAAATTTTGGTTCAATTATTCAAACGTGCAATATACATCATTTTGTTTTTTTGAAAAGAAATTCCCACGGCATATTTCGACTTTTTATTAACAAAATCAAGGGTTGAAACGGTTAATAAATCCCCTGACATCCCCGACAACCATTGCGCTTTTTTTTGTCATTTTACAACCATTGGCTGTTGCGGAATGATTTTTGCAATTCCAGCTTAGATTTAGTAATTTTACCAAAACCCTTAATCGGATTGCTATGGATGACAATTTTTCACCTCGAGTCAAAGATGTAATCACGTACAGTAAAGAAGAGGCCTTACGCTTGGGGCACGACTTTATCGGTACGGAACATCTGATGCTGGGGATTTTACGCGATGGTAATGGAAAAGCGATCACTATATTGAACAATCTTTCGGTTGACTTGGAGCATTTACGCCGAAAGGTTGAAGTATTAAGCCCCCCTAACCCTACGGCCGACCAAAGTATCGAAAAAAAGAATCTACACTTAACGCGCCAAGCCGAGAGGGCTTTGAAGACTACCTTTTTGGAAGCTAAAGTTTTTCAAAGCACTTCTATCAGCACGGCACATTTATTGTTATGTATTCTTCGCAATGAAAATGATCCCACAACCAAGCTGTTGAATAAGTTGAAAATCGATTATGAAACAGCTAAAGAACAATATCTACAAATGACACCGAAAGACGAAGATTTCATGGATAACCTCCCCAAAAATGAATCCTTTAATGATGATTCAGGTCAAGACGATAGCTTGAAGGGAGAAAACTTTAATAATCCCACAAATAAATCCAATAAAAAGTCGAAAACCCCTGTACTAGATAATTTTGGTCGGGATTTGACCGAATTGGCAGAAGAGGGAAAATTGGACCCTGTAGTGGGTCGTGAGAAAGAAATAGAACGTGTGTCTCAAATTCTCAGTCGCCGTAAAAAGAATAATCCCCTCCTTATTGGTGAACCCGGGGTGGGTAAATCAGCTATTGCCGAAGGATTGGCTTTACGTATCATTCAAAAGAAAGTCTCACGCATCTTGTTCAACAAACGCGTCGTAACCCTTGATTTGGCGTCACTTGTGGCAGGAACGAAATACCGTGGCCAATTTGAAGAGCGTATGAAAGCGGTTATGAATGAGTTGGAAAAAAATGACGACATCATCCTTTTCATTGACGAAATCCACACGATTGTAGGTGCTGGGGGTGCAACGGGTTCGCTCGATGCTTCCAATATGTTTAAACCGGCTTTAGCCCGTGGGGAAATTCAATGTATTGGAGCGACAACTTTGGATGAGTATCGTCAGTATATTGAAAAAGATGGCGCTTTGGAACGTCGTTTTCAAAAAGTGATTGTGGAACCCACTACGGTACCTGAAACCATCACTATTTTGAATAATATCAAAAACAAATATGAAGATCACCACAACGTCATCTACACGCCTGAAGCGATTGAAGCTTGCGTGAAATTGACCGATCGATACATGTCTGAACGTTTCCTTCCCGACAAAGCGATTGATGCCCTTGACGAAGCCGGTTCTCGCGTTCACATCACCAATATTGATGTCCCCAAACAGATTTTGGATTTGGAGCGTCAGTTGGAAGAAGTGCGCGAACTTAAAAATTCGGTGGTAAAACGGCAGAAGTACGAAGAAGCTGCGAAATTGCGCGATGACGAGAAAAAGTTAGAAAAGGAACTAGCGATCGCCCAAGAACAATGGGAAGAAGATTCCAAAAACAATCGTATTCAAGTCACCGAAGACAATGTCGCCGATGTGGTATCGATGATGACGGGCATTCCTGTCAATCGTATTGCGCAAACGGAAAGCAACAAACTCGCGCATTTACCTGAATTACTTCAAGGTAAGGTCATTGGTCAAAATGATGCCGTGTTGAAAATTGCGCGTTCGATTCAACGAAACCGTGCGGGACTCAAAGATCCTAATCGCCCGATTGGTTCTTTTATTTTCTTGGGATCAACAGGGGTAGGTAAAACGCAATTGGCCAAAGTGTTAGCCAAAGAATTGTTTGATTCTGAAGATGCCTTAGTACGCATCGACATGAGCGAGTACATGGAAAAATTTGCCATTTCCCGTTTAATCGGAGCGCCTCCAGGCTATGTCGGGTATGAAGAAGGCGGTCAGTTGACAGAAAAAGTGCGTCGTAAACCGTATTGTGTGGTGCTATTGGACGAAATTGAAAAAGCACACCCCGACGTGTTCAATATGATGCTACAGGTTTTGGATGACGGCTATTTAACTGATAGTTTAGGACGAAAAATAGACTTCAAGAATACCATCATCATCATGACTTCCAATGTGGGAGCACGACAGTTGAAGGATTTCGGTCAAGGAGTTGGTTTTGGAACCGCTGCAAAAGTGGCTCAAGCTGACGATCATTCGAAAAGTATTATCGAAAATGCGTTGAAGAAAACCTTTGCGCCTGAGTTCTTGAATCGTATTGATGACGTCATTGTCTTTAATTCTTTGGAAAAAGAAGATATCGATAAAATTATTGAAATCGAATTGTCCAAATTGTATGCGCGTATTGCCGATTTAGGGTACACGCTTACGTTATCGGATACCGCCAAAGCGTTTATTGCCGACAAAGGTTTTGACAAACAATTTGGAGCGCGACCGTTGAAAAGAGCGATTCAAAAATATGTTGAAGATGCGCTTGCTGAGGAAATCATCACCGCCAAAATTAATTCGGGCGACGAGATTTTCATGGATATTGAAGAAGGAGCCGAAGAATTATCGGTAACTGTTCAAAAAAAGGGCGAAACGACAAATTAATCATTTCATAACTTTAAAAACGAACCACGAGTAATCGAAATCATTTATTTCGTTTCTTCGTGGTTTATTTTTTATCATGCAAAAACTCATCTTAGGTTCAGAAGAATGGTGTGGCTTTCCTCAGTTGGGACTTCCTACCATAAAAGCGCGCGTCGATTCGGGAGCAAAAACCTCTGCGCTACATGCTGTCAATATTGCGCCTTTTCAAAAAGAGGGCGAAACCTGGGTAAAATTTGACATCAATCCCATTCAAAAAAATCAAAAAACAATCATTCATTGTGAAGCCAAAGTGGTCGACAAACGCGTCGTAAAAAGTTCGAGCGGCTACCGCGAACAGCGCTATGTTATCCAAACCGATTTGCAATTGGGTGACGAGTGTTGGTCGGTAGAAGTGACCTTGACCAATCGCGATTCGATGGGATTTCGAATGCTACTGGGACGTGAAGCAATGAGTGGTAGGATTCTGGTCGATCCCGAGCAGAAATACTTGTTGGGCGAACCCACTACAGAATACCTCAAGGAAATTTACCAAAAAGCCGTAGCTCAACGAACCGGTTTACGCATTGGTTTGTTGGCCAGTAATCCTGAACTCTACAGTAACCGCCGCATTATGGAAGCGGGGGAAATGCGAGGCCATGAAATGCATTTTTTGAATATCAAAGAATGCTATATGAAACTCGATGCGGTTAAGCCTGAAATTCATTACCGTGGCGGGAAAATATTGGACAATTTTGATGCGATTATTCCGCGTATTCGTCCCAGCATTACCTTTTATGGATGTGCGCTCACCCGACAATTTGAGGCGATGAAAGTGTATTGCTTAAATTCTGCCAAAGCGATTACACAATCCCGAGACAAACTGTATTCGTTGCAACTACTCCTCCACCACGGGGTCGATATTCCCACTACGGGTTTTGCCAATTCGCCTTTGGATACCGATGATTTGATAAAAATGGTAGGCGGAACTCCATTGATTGTCAAACTTTTGGAAGGAACCCAAGGCAAAGGAGTCGTTTTGGCCGAAACCAAAAAAGCCGCAGAATCGGTAATTAATGCATTCAAAAGCTTGAATGCCAATATTTTGGTACAAGAATTCATCAAAGAAGCCGATGGAAAAGATTTGCGCTTGTTTGTAGTCGATGGAAAAGTGGTTGCAGCCATGCAACGGGAAGCGGCACCGGGAGAATTTAGAGCCAATATTCACATGGGGGGAACAGCCTCTGTGGTTAAAGTAACTCCCGAAGAAAAACGGATTGCGATCAAAGCCGCCAAAGCGATGGATTTGAAAGTAGCGGGTGTCGATATCATTCGCTCCTCCAAAGGGCCGTTATTACTCGAAGTGAACTCATCGCCAGGATTAGAAGGCATTGAGGGAGCAACGAACAAAGATATTGCGGGGGAAATGATTAAATCAATAGAAAAGAATTTCAAATGGAAATAGTTTCAAAATTTAAAAAACTGCTCTTAGTTTTTTATCTTTTTAAATATTGATATTATATGAAGAAAAAACAAATACCTTCACTAATTATTTCTTCTAAAGCAACAGTACTGCTTGTTCTTGGAATATTATTTAATTTCACTAACCAACCTGAATCCATGTTAATGTTAATCCTAGCGGGTTGTTTTTATGGAGTTGCATTATTGGTTTATATCATAATGAATTCACTTAGCAAAGACGGAAAAGAGCCTTCAATTTTCTAAATCATATCCAATGAATGCCTATCTCGATATCATCCTTAGAAGTGTTTGCGTTTATCTTTTCATGATTGCGGCTATTCGTCTTTTTGGTAAAAAAGAATTATCACAACTTAATACTGCCGATGTGATTTTGGTATTGTTGATAAGCAATGCGGTTCAAAATGCAATGGTCGGAAGTAATACAGGACTATTAGGTGGAATTGTAGCGGCATTTGCCTTGTTTACAATTAATTTCATTTTTAAAAAAATGATGTTTTTAATTCCCACCCTTAAAAAATGGGTTCAAGATCGTCCTGAAATATTAATTCATGATGGCATAGTCGAATTTAAAACGTTGGGTAGATTAGGAATTACCCATGATGAGTTAATGGAAGCGTTACGGGAGCATGGCGTCGAACATTATAAAGATGTACGTTTGGCAATGTTAGAAATAGACGGAAATATTAGCGTAATTTCGGGTGAAGGCAATTTAAAACAAACGAGGCATAAACGAAAAATCCATAAAACCTTGGGAAATGTTTGATAAAACACAATTTTCTTTCATAACAATAAAGTAAGCTTTACTTTAAAGAAAGTAAGTATTAATCGAAATGTTTATGGGAAAGTATGAATCACCCAAAAAATGAGGCATTTTGGAAGAGAAAAAGCTTATATCATGGTAATTCATCACAATAGCCTTTGCCAATTTAAATTGAAGGTAATGTTATATTTTCATTACATTGGCTTTAAAAGGATTGTTTATCCTAAAATCGAATTGAAAACATTAAAAAAATAGTAGGATGGAAATAGTTTCAAAAGGCATTATTGCAGCCATAGCGCTGTTGCACGGCTACATTTTATGGTTGGAAATGTTTGCTTGGACCACCCAAGCGAAAAAAGTTTTTAGAAGCATTCCCGAAGATTTGTTCGAAAAAACAAAGGTGTTGGCCGCCAACCAAGGACTTTATAATGGATTTTTGGCCGCTGGATTGCTGTGGTCGCTTGCCATTACGGATCCAAATTGGGCCAAAAATGTGGCCTTATTTTTCTTAATCTGTGTGTTTATCGCAGGATTGTACGGTGCAGCCACAGCCAGTAAACGTATATTTTATGTACAAAGTGTCCCTGCTTTATTGGGGATTTTGAGTGTGTTGTTTCGGGAGTTTTAATTTGAACGACTAACTTCGTTTCAGCCCCGATGGGAGCGGCATCCCCCGATGGCAATCGGGGAATACAGCGGACAGCGGGTGGGTATGCCTTAGGACGACAAAATGAGTTGCTGCCTCAAAAAAAAACACAGCACTTTCCAACCTTTTGGAGTTCGATACACTCTTTACAAAAAAACGAATGTATGCAACGAACTCCAACTTCCCTCCCCTATTTATGCTGCCTTTTGTGGGGGCTTTTAGTAATGCCATCGGCTTGGTGTCAAACGCTAAGCGGTACGATTGTAAGCAATAATCCGCAAGATTTCTCAGGCATCGAGATTATCAATATGAATAACAATCACGCTACGGTTACCTCGGCAACGGGAACGTTTGTGATTAAAGGACAAAAAAACGATGTCCTTCGGCTGATTACACCCTATCGAAACTACCGGGTTAAAGCAAAAGCGGTAGACCACTGGACGATTGATATTGAAAAGTTGAATCGTCAAATTATCAAACAAGAAAGAAAACAACAATTAAAAGAAGATCGCCTCAATCGACGTGCCAATCAACGTAGTCATCGCCGTTACGCTCGGGTCAAAAAACCCCAACGCATTGAAATCAACAACCATGAACGGTATGACAATCCGTTTAATAAACCAATTATCGGACGTGTCTTTGATGCCTCGGGTTCGCTCCCTGGCGCAACGGTTCAAATTAAAGGAACCACCAAAGGGGTGCATACTGATATAGAGGGCTATTATGGCATCGACGCAAAAATTGGTGACGTATTCATCATTTCATTTTTGGGCTACCGTTCCGTCGAAATAAAAGTAACCCATCCGATTATGAATGTTGTCCTTGAAGATGCAAGTGTGACATTGGAAGAGGTGGTGATATTGCCCTATCATTCGACAAGATCGAAAAAAATTGCCCGCGTTTCCGATTTGGCAATGGCGGCTAAACCCGTTGGTGTTGCTGTCGAAGAAACGAGACCCGCAGCCCCTTCTACCTCAGGTTCAAGCAGCGCTTCCCTGCCCAAAGCGGGACAATTAACCGCTACTGAAGTCAATGATTTTAGCCATTATACCTATTGGCAAGGCCTTACTGAAAACGAACTCAATCAATGGAAGAATTACTGGAAAATCTGTCCCACACAGCGTTATTCATTGGTTCTAAAAAATGAAAAAGGCTTTCCTGTAGTCAATAAAAAGGTTTTCCTAAAATCGGGCGCTACCTCGTTATGGACGGCCCGAACCGACAACACGGGACGTGCTGAATTGTGGAATACGCCTGAAACGGAGGTGCCTGCTGTGGGAACGGGACTTCAAATCACAGATGAATCAGGTGCCGTATTATGCATTAATCCCAAAGAATTTCACGACGGCATAAACAGTTATACATTTCAAAAAGAATGCACTTCGCAATCCAAAATCAATATTGGATTTATGATTGATGCTACCGGTTCCATGGGCGACGAAATCAGCTATTTGCAATCGGAATTGTTTGATGTGATCGAACGAACCAAACAACAGCTCCCTGACGCTACGGTTGCGATGAGTAGCTTATTTTACCGCGACAATGGCGACGATTATGTGGTAAAAAACTTTGATTTTACGACGGCTATTCCCAACGTAATACAATTTATCAAAAAACAAAGAGCCGGCGGCGGTGGCGATTATCCCGAGGCCGTAATTGAAGGCTTGGAGAATGCCATCCATCAAATGAGTTGGGAGGACGATGCGACTTCAAGACTCCTTTTTGTGGTATTGGATGCGCCACCCCATTATTCAGATGCAACCATAAAAAAACTACAGCTCTTGGGACGACAGGCGGCTGAAAAAGGCATTCGCATTATTCCCCTAGCCGCCAGCGGTATTGACAAATCTACCGAATATTTGATGCGTGCTTTGGCCTTGGAAACCAATGGAACATATCTCACATTGACCAATCATAGCGGTATTGGGGAAAATCACATCACACCCTCGGCAGAAAGTACCAAAGTGGAAATGCTCAACGAACTGTTGCTTCGCATCATACAGCAATTTAGTGCTATAAATCATTGTGATCAAGAGGAAAAAGACTTTGCACAAAATACACTCTTGAACGAACAAAGTGCCAAAGACAAACCTATAGCGTTTACCTATGCGCCCAATCCAACTACCGATGTGGTGACCCTTCGCATAGATCAACCCGCAACCGAAGTCTTTTTTTTTGACACCACGGGAAAACTAATTTTTTACCGAACGGAATCGGCTACCGAATATACCTTGGACCTAACCGGATTACCCAATGCCATATATTACGTTAAGGTCATCGTTGTGGACCAGAGCTTGTATGGAAAAATAATCAAACAAAACTAAGTGTATCATGAGGAACTTCGTCCTTCGGCTACTATTGAACAGCCTTGTTTTGGGTTCGGTTATGGCACAACACCCCACCGAAAAATCGGAAGCTATATTGTATTTTGACACCAACCAGTTTCAACTTACTTCATGGCACCAAAAGCAATTGGATTCACTTTTTCCCTATGACAAGGGGATAGGGTTAAAACATGAGTTTCACGTTACAGGATATACGGATGAAACGGGTCCGCTGGCTTACAACCAATGGCTCTCCACGCAACGAGCTGCTTCGGTAGCGGATTATTTACGTCAAAAAGGGATTGAGGAATTCGCTTTGGTCTACAAAGGTGACGGAATATGTTCCTTTTTAGATTCGAATGCAAAGCAACGAAGCGTAGCGGTTGAGCACCGTCGTATTCGTGGCTGTGGATTAATGGAGGAAACGACGGATACGATTGCCTTTGTAGCGCCGTATTTCAAAAATATTGCAGCCTATTTCGATACCAAAAGCATGATTCGCGATCGTGTTTTTGCTATTGATGTAAATGAAAAATTAATCAAAACAGCGGGAATGTATTTGTTTGAACCGAATGAAGACTTCTTTAAAACCGTTAACGCCAACACCGTCGTTCGCTTTTGTTTTCCGTTGGCAAAAGGCAAAAAATTTGATCCCGACATGAAAGTATGGCGTTTGGTTTTTAATGAAAAAGGCGAAAAACGTTGGGAAGAAACAGCGGTTCCCGTGCGTTTCAATTCGAATTCCTTTTGCTATGAAGCTTTTTTGAATTGTATGTATTTAAAAGAACAACGAGGTCTCAACATCGACCGGGACAATCGTGAAATGGAAATCGAAATTTCGTTGTATAAAAATGTTGATGTTTTGGAAGTCGATCTCACGGATGCTGATTTTTCAGCGGTAGAAGAGAAAAGAAACCAAAAAATCTACCAATTTGTAGGGTTAACTACACAAGAATCGGGTTATTGTAAAGGGAAATTTAGAAAAAATGGCATCGAACACGAATTGAATTTTCCACTAACGAGTTGTACCAAAACAGTACATCCCGACGGAAGAAACGCCTATTTTCTCTCGGAAAAAAGTCATTTTTGGGTGGATGGTAAAGAATACAACGGACCCCGAAATCTTTGGCAACGCATTGGAGATTGGTTTCGAAAAAAAGAAGAGCCGTTTTAGACTGATTTATTCAAAATCAATCACAAAACTTCGTAAAAATGCCACCGATTTTTCAATATCGTAATGTAAAATGCGGTCCACTTCTACCAGCGGCACTTCTTCCCGGTACGATTTCAAGAAACTTTCTAAAAATTCACTGCTGCGAAGGGGTCTTCTGAATTCAATCGCCTGCGAAGCATTCATCAATTCGATGGCTAAAATTCGCTCCAAATTGTCCACAATGCGTAAGGCTTTAGTGGCGGCATTCGAACCCATACTCACGTGATCTTCTTGGCCGTTGCTGGAAACAATACTATCAACCGAAGCAGGTGTCGCCAATTGTTTGTTCTGACTTACAATACTCGCTGCCGTGTATTGCGGAATCATGAACCCCGAATTGAGTCCGGGATCATTGACCAAGAACGCAGGCAATCCGCGTAAACCGGAGATTAATTGATAGGTACGGCGTTCAGAGATACTTCCAATTTCGGCCAAGGCTATTCCCATAAAATCAAGCGCTAAGGCTAACGGTTGTCCATGGAAATTACCTCCAGAAATAATTTTATCGCTTTCGCGGAAGATATTCGGGTTATCGGTCACCGAATTGATTTCGGTTTTAAATACTTTTTTCACATAATCCAAAGCATCTTTACTGGCCCCATGTACTTGTGGTATACAACGGAACGAATACGGATCTTGAACGTGTTGTTTGGGTTGCCCAATGATTTCGCTGCCTTCCAACAAATCGCGCATGCGTTCGGCCGTGGTCACTTGCCCTTTGTGCGGACGAACGTAATGAATCAAATCATCAAAAGGTTCGATACGACCGTCAAAGGCTTCCAAAGAAATGGCCGCTACAACATCGGATAAATAGGTCAGTTTCATGGCTTTCAAAAGCACATAACAACCGTAAGCACTCATAAACTGGGTGCCGTTCAACAACGCCAATCCTTCTTTGGATTGCAAAACGATGGGTTCCCAACCTTTGTTTTGCAACACTTTAGCCGCAGGTTGACGGAAACCATCTGCATACACTTCGCCCTCTCCTATCAACGGTAAACATAAGTGAGCCAACGGAGCCAAATCACCACTGGCGCCCAACGAACCTTGTTCGTAAACTACAGGAAGAATATCATGGTTGTAAAAGTCAATCAAACGTTCTACCGTGGCCAATTGCACGCCCGAATGTCCATAACTCAACGATTGAACTTTCAATAAAAGCATCAATTTGACAATCTCGTGCGGAACTTCGGGTCCGGTGCCACAGGCATGTGACTTCATCAGGTTCACTTGCAATTGTGACAAGTTATCATTGGAAATTTTCACATTACACAACGATCCAAATCCGGTATTGATACCGTAAATGGGGTCACTTTGCGCCGCCATTTTGGCATCCAAATAGGAACGGCATTTTTGAATATTCACCTTAGCATCCTCCGACAATGCGATTGTTTTGCCTTGATGAATGATTTCGTGCAATTGTTCTAGCGTTAAAACCTCCGAACTGATGTAATGTAGGGTATCCATGAAACCTGATTTGCGTCCAAAATTCAACAAACCCATTAGATTATGCAACAAAAACTTTGGATTTTTATTGACATATCCCTAAAAACTGTCCTAAAAAAAAGAATTTGTTACCAATTCAAATTCCGATAACGATATACTATTTTGATATTCGCAAAAGTTTACCCCAAACTTTGTTTTTTACCACATTGTTTTAACTTTGTCATTATGAAATTAGCATTGAAAACAGCATTTTACTCTACTACAGCCCATTCTTCGGCTGATGTTTTCTATGGCACAACCACCACGACCCCTTAAGGGGTTCATTGTACACATATCGTCCATTTCTCGGATGCTTGATAAAAGCATGTCAATCCTTGTATCCAAAACTTATTTCATAGTTATGAGTTACCCTGAAACCTGACACGAGGATTTAGCCGACTGATGAAGCAAAGCGAAATAAATATGAAACCTGAAACACTCCCATGAAAACCCTTAAATTCGGCGGAACCTCTGTAGCCAACGCCACCAACATACAAAAATGCCTTTCGATTATTGTAGAAAAAGCGAAACACCATCGTTTAGCCGTCGTTGTTTCTGCCTTTAGCGGGGTAACCGACTTACTTTTACAAGCTTCGGAAAAAGCGGCTTTGAAAGACACTACTTATCGGCAACTTTTTCAAGAAATTGAAGGCAAACACAAAACGGCCATCGATGAACTGATTCCAGCAATAGAACAAGCGGAAATCACTGCCATAGTGCAATCGGAATTACAACAACTTAAAACCTTATTGGACGGCTGTTATTTGTTGGGCGAAAGAAGTCCGAGAACCGCTGATGCCATTGCAGGGATGGGCGAACTTTTATCGGCGCAAATTATTGCCAAAGCATTGCACCTACAATTGCCCGAAAGTAGCTTCAAAGATAGTCTGGAATTGATTGTCACCGATGCTAATTACGGTAAAGCTCAAGTGGATTTTGAAACAACCAATACTTTAATTCAGGATTACTTTTCATCATCCAATCAAAAAGTTACATTATTGCCCGGATTCATTGCGCGCGACAAAAATAACAACACCACAACACTCGGACGCGGCGGTTCTGATTACACAGCTGCCATTATTGCTAACGGTATTCAAGCCTCCGATTTAGAAATCTGGACCGATGTAAACGGGATGTTTACCGCCAATCCTAAATTGGTCAAACAAGCCCAACCCATCGCTACAATTTCCTATCAAGAAGCGATGGAATTGTCGCATTTTGGCGCCAAAGTCCTCTACCCGCCAACGATACAACCCGTTTTGAAATCGCAAATTCCAATTTGGATCAAAAACACCTTCGAACCCGATGCGGAAGGCACTTTAATTTGTGCGCATCCTGAGGGGGTGACCAATCCGATTAAAGGCATTTCACATATCGATCAAATCGCTTTGGTAACCTTGGAAGGTTCCGGAATGATTGGTGTTGCGGGTTCGTCCAAACGCTTGTTTGAAGTACTGTCACGCGAACAAATTAATGTGATTTTCATTACGCAAGCTTCCTCTGAACATTCGATTTGTGTGGGGATTCAAGCACAAGATGCCTCCAAAGCACAATCGGCAATTACTACCGAATTTGCGCTAGAAATTGCCCAAGGTAAAATCGACGCTTGCCAAGCAGAAACTGAACTTTGCATCGTGGCTTTGGTGGGTGAAAACATGAAAAACCATCAAGGGATTTCGGGGAAAATGTTTAGCAACTTAGGAAAAAACAACGTCAACATTCGGGCCATTGCCCAAGGTGCTTCCGAACGAAACATTTCCGTAGTTATCAATGAAAAAGATGTCAAGAAAGCATTAAATACACTACACGAACGTTTCTTTGAAGACAATCTCAAACAGTTGAATTTATTCGTTATGGGTGTTGGAAATGTAGGCGAAAAGTTTTTAGATCAAATTCACCAACAAAAGAAGTTTCTTAAAGAAAATCTCAAGTTAAATGTTCGTGTTGTTGCCCTAGCCAATTCCAAAAAAATGGTTTTTGAACAAGAAGGAATTGCTTTAAAAGATTGGAAATCTGCACTCGAACAAGGAACTCCTGCTGATGTAAAACAATTTATCGCCAATGTAAAATCACTCAACTTGCGCAACAGCATTTTTGTGGACAATACCGCCAATGAATCGGTGGCGATGTTGTACGAACATTTTCTGAAAGAATCGGTGGCCGTCGTGACCTGTAATAAAATTGCTTGTTCGTCGGACTATCCGCATTACCGTAAACTCAAAGAGTTGTCCCGTCAATACAATGCCCCTTTTTTATTTGAAACCAATGTGGGTGCCGGACTCCCCATTATTGACACCTTAAAACACCTCATCGCATCCGGAGATAAAGTGCATAAAATTCAGGCGGTTTTATCCGGGAGTTTGAACTTTATCTTTAATAATTTTAGTTCGACCTACAGTTTCCATGATGTGGTCAAAGAAGCGGGTTTTCAAGGATTTACCGAACCCGATCCTAAAATCGATTTAAGCGGCGTAGATGTGGCTCGAAAAATACTCATCCTTATTCGAGAAAGTAGGTATCAAATGAATATGGAAGCCATTGACATCCGTTGTTTCTTACCGGAAGCTTGTATGCAAACCACCAACAATTCGGATTTCTTTGCCTCGTTAATCCAACATGAAGCGCATTTCAATGCATTATTGGACGAGGCCAAAGCCAAAGACTGTCGCATCAAGTTTGTCGCCGAGTTTGATCAAGGAAAAGCTTCGGTAGGTCTGCAATTCATTCCCAAAGACCATCCCTTTTATAATTTGGAAGGAAAAGATAATATTGTCTTATTTTACACCGACCGTTATGTCGACCAACCGTTATTAATTAAAGGCGCCGGCGCCGGGGCAGCAGTAACCGCTTCCGGAATTTTTGCTGATGTAATCCGAATTGGTAATTTTTAACTAAAAAATGATGACCGAACTCAAACTCTTTGCTCCGGCTTCGATTGCCAATTTGAATTGTGGCTTTGACGTCATTGGTGTTTGCTTGCAAGCCATTGGTGATGAAATGATTTTTCGAAAAGTAGCTGAAAAAGGATTGCGAATTACAAAAATCACAGGCGCTACCTTGCCTTACGAAATTGATAAAAACGTTGCCGGAGTGGCCGCGCAAGCCATGTTGGATCAAGTAGGCGAACCCAATTTTGGAATTGAAATCGAAATTCATAAAAAAATCCGAGCCGGTAGTGGCATTGGCAGTTCGTCCGCCAGTGCTTCGGGGGCTGCTTTTGGAATCAATGCACTTTTGGGGTATCCGCTTTCCAAAAAAGAATTGCTTAATGCAGCGATGAAAGGCGAAGCCATTGCGAGCGGTTGTGAACATGCGGATAATGTAGCCCCTTGTATGTTGGGCAATTTCACCCTAATTCGCGGTTACGGTCCGTTGGACGTGGTCGAAATTCAAGCACCGAGCGAACTATTTGCCGTGGTGCTCCACCCGCAAATTGAATTAAAAACAGCCGATGCACGGGCCGTTTTGGAACCCAACATTTCCTTGAAAGCGGCCATCACCCAATGGGGCAATGTGGGCGGACTCGTAGCGGGACTTTGCACCCAAGATTATGAGTTGATTGGACGATCGTTGCAGGATGTAGTGATCGAACCCTTACGAAAAAGACTAATTCCGTTTTTTGACGAACTTAAATCGGCTGCCCTATACAGCGGAGCTTTAGGTGCAGGAATTTCAGGTGCGGGTCCGTCCGTATTTGCATTATGCAAAGGAATGGCACAAGCAGAAAAAACCGCCTTTGCCATGAGTCAGGCCTATTTGGAAACCGGAATTGCTTTTGATATTCACATTTCAGCCATTGATACCGAAGGCGTACGTATTTTAGAATCCATTGCTTAACCTGATCCCGAAATTTCGGAAGAAACCTGACACGAGGCTTTAGCCGACTGATGTAGCGAAGCGAAATAAACCTGAAACCAAACCCATGAACTACTATAGCCTGAACAATCCCAACCATAAAGTATCCTTTAAAGAAGCCGTGATTGCCGGAATTGCACCCGATCGCGGACTCTATTATCCCGAACAGATTCCGACTTTGCCACCCGAATTTATAGCCAACTTAGAGCAGTATTCCCGAGAGGAAGTAGCCTTCCAAGTGATGGCGCCTTTTGTAGGTGAGAGCATTCCTGAATCGGAATTACGGCAAATCATTGCGGAAACGCTTTGTTTTGATTTTCCGTGTGTTGCGGTGCGTGATACTATTTTTAGTTTGGAATTGTACCACGGTCCGACCCTCGCCTTCAAGGATGTGGGCGCCCGATTCATGTCGCGTTGTTTGGGGTATTTCAACCGAAATTCCGATGAAAAAGTTATCGTATTGGTAGCTACTTCCGGAGATACAGGTGGTGCCGTAGCAAGTGGATTTTTGGGCATAAAAGGTGTTGATGTGGTCATCCTCTACCCTTCGGGAAAAGTGAGTGGTATTCAAGAGCGGCAATTGACAACGTTAGGAAAAAACATTCATGCGCTCGAAGTAGAGGGTGTTTTTGACGATTGCCAAGACATGGTGAAAACGGCTTTTTTGGATACGGATTTGAAGGGTTGTGGACTTACCTCAGCAAATTCCATTAATGTAGCGCGATGGTTGCCGCAAATGTTGTACTATTTCTTTGCGTGGCAACAACTAAAAAAGCACCATAAAGAATGGGTTATTTCGTGTCCGAGTGGCAATTTTGGTAACATTTGTGCGGGATTATTGGCTAAAAAAATGGGATTACCGATTGCCCATTTTGTAGCTGCCACCAATGTAAATGATACCGTTCCCGAATTTTTACAAACCGGAACCTATGTCGCCAAGCCTTCAAAACCGACCATTTCCAATGCCATGGATGTGGGCAATCCGAATAATTTTGTGCGCATTCAAGCGATGTATGATCATAGTTTGCAAGCTTTGTTAAAAGATTTTTCCTCCCACTCGTATTCCGACGACCAAACACGTGCGGTAATGCAAACCCTTTATGCCCAAACGGGCTATATTGCCGAACCTCATGGGGCGGTAGGGTATTTGGGATTACAGGAAGCCTTAAAAAATCATCCCAATGCGATAGGTTTGTTTTTGGAAACTGCCCATCCCGTCAAATTTTTAGAGGAAGTAGAAAAAACGTTGTCGATTCAATTGCCATTGCCCGAAGCTATAGCCCAACTCTTACCCTTGGAAAAGGTAAAAACGCGTATTGCAACGTATGCGCAATTGAAATCTTTTTTACTAAAAAGATTAGTTCTTTAGTACACAAAACGCTGGCACAGACCAGACCTGCCTGCCGGCAGGCAGGTAAAGGCGAAAGCGGGACCATTTTTGATAAGAAAAAGGAGCTTGTGCTCCCTAATAACTATTGAAATTTATAAGATCTTTGCCCCAAATTTCCGTTTGTAATACTAAAATGGTAAAGTCGGAGTTTGTATTTAAAAAAACCAACGATGCAACTCCGACACCTCCTCCTTAGCTTTCCGATGTGGGTAAGCTGCCAAAATACGCCAACAACGCCGGTAACGGTAGAAAAAGAAACGCCGGTATCTGATACGTTGCTTTTTCCAAGGGCCTCCCAAGGAAGCTATTCCCAACAAAAGAAGGTGGTGAAAGACATGAAAAATGCACTACCTACTTCGGCCTCCAACGAGGAAATCTCTAGGGTTTTTACGGCCATTATGGTGCAGCACCTCATTCCACATTGGGTTGGAACACCTTGGTCTTTTGAAGGTCATCCCGAACAACCCGGAACGCAACCGGTAGCGTGTAGCTATTTTGTAGCCACAGTGCTCCGCGATGCAGGTGTGGTAAGTAATCGCTATCGAATGGCGCAATTGGGTCCCGAAGATGAGGCGCGCTATTTGAGTAAAAAAGACGCTATTCTTACCCTATCTTTTTCTGACGTGGATTCAGGAAAAAAACTACTGGCCGAAAAAATTCCCGAGGGCATTCATTTCATTGGATTTGGTGACATACACGTGGGTTTCATTTACCGCAAGGGCAATCAAATGGTATTTATTCATTCGTATTACAAAGACAAAATCGGAGTGATTATTGACCCTATAGAAAACTCGCCTTTATGGGAGGTTTGCCACCGTTTTTATGTCTATCCGTTATCGGGGAATTCCACCTTTTTACACCGTTGGAAAACTAAAAAAGCGGCCTAAAAACCGCTTTATCTATTCGTATGTTATTTATCTAATTTTCGGCGTTCGCGTTCGGTCTTCAACAGATTCAACTCCCGACTCGTTTGTCCCGCCACAGAGGTGTTTTCTTCGGCACGACGAATCAAATAGGGCATCACATCGCGGACGGGGCCAAAAGGCAGATATTTTGCCACATTATACCCGTGTGCTGCAAGATTATAACTGATATTATCACTCATCCCATACAATTGACCAAACCAAATGCGAGGATCATTTTTGGCAATCCCTTTTTGGTCCATACAAGCCATGAGTTTATACGAACTTTCTTCATTGTGCGTTCCCGCAAAAATCGCCATGCGCTCCAAATGCGTCATCATATAGTCTACAGCAGTATCATAATTGGCATCGGTAGCCGCTTTATCCCTACAAATTGGCGTTGGATAGCCGTGCTGTTGCGCTCGATCGTTTTCTTTTTCCATATAGGCACCTCGCACCAACTTCATTCCAATGTAAAACCCATCAGTTTCTGCCTTGGCATGTAATTGTTTTAAATAGTCCATACGATCCCAGCGGTATAATTGCAAGGTATTGAAGACGATGGCTTTCTTTTGGTTATAGCGACGCATCATTTCTTCGACAATTGCATCGGCGGCATCTTGCATCCAACTTTCTTCGGCGTCAATCAATAAGGCGACATCTTTCTCATGGGCCGTTTTACAAATAATATCGAATCGCTCTTGCACGCGACTCCATTCAGCACGTTCAGCTTCGGTGAGCGGATGTTTTAACCCCACTTTTTCATACAAAGCGATACGACCCAAACCCGTAGGTTTAAATACGGCAAATGGAATAGCTTGGCGTTCTTTGGCGAAATCAACGGTTTTTAACGTCATGTTCAACGCGGCATCAAATTGAGCTTCTTCCTCTTTTCCCTCGACAGAATAATCCAATACGGATGAAACGCCTTTGGTAAACATTTTGTCGACCACAGAAAGGCAATCAACTTCGGTAGTGCCGCCGCAGAAATGATCAAAAACCGTCGCACGAATCAATCCTTCTACCGGCAAATGAGCCTTGATTGCAAAATTAGTAACCGCTGTTCCAATGCGAACTAAGGGTTCACTAGCGATCATTTTAAACAAAAAATAAGCCCGATCCAATTCGGTGTCGGTCTTCAAACTGAAGGCAACTTCTGTATTGTTAAATATCTTTTCCATAGTGGTTTGAAAGTACACAAATGTATCAATTTCTAAGTGAAAAAAAACCAAAAAATGGTGTATTTTTGGACTCAAAATTGACAATAATGCAAGCAATCATGGCTAATGGGTATCCCATTGAATTTAATGCTGCGGGATATTCCACGCTGAATCAATACATTGCCCAAAAAAAATATTCAACCGTATTTGTATTGACCGACACTCACAGCCATGAATACTGTGCACCTCACTTTTTATCGCTACTGGAAACGACTGTGCCGGTTGAAATTATAGAAATCGAACCCGGGGAATCCATGAAAACGATACAAACTTGTGTCGAATTATGGACCCTTCTCACCGAAATGGGTGCCGACCGGAAATCCTTGTTAATCAATTTGGGGGGTGGTGTGATCACCGATTTAGGGGGATTTGTAGCGGCGACGTTCAAACGAGGTATTGACTTCATTCATATTCCCACGACTTTATTGGGTATGGTCGATGCTTCGATTGGCGGGAAAAATGGGGTAGATTTAGGGTTACTCAAAAATCAAGTGGGTGTCATCCACAATCCCAAACTTCTTCTGATTGACAGCACGTATTTACAAACGCTTCCCGCACGACAAATGCGATCAGGCTTGGCAGAAATGTTCAAACACGGCTTGATTCACGATGCGCACTATTGGGCGCAGTTGAGTCACTTAAGCAATTTGGACTTAAACGATTTAGACGCTTTAGTTCACCGTTCTGTTGCTATAAAAAATGAAATCGTTTCCCAAGACCCCACCGAAAATGGAATTCGCAAAGCACTCAATTTTGGACACACGTTGGGACATGCTATTGAAAGTCATTTTTTAAATTCAGACACTCCCCTATTACATGGGGAAGCCATTGCGCTCGGAATGCTTATGGAGGCTTTTATCTCACACCAAAAAGGATACCTTTCAGCAGCTGATTTACAAGCGATAAAAACAGGGTTGCAAACTATTTTTCCTCCTTTCACTATTACGGAAGAAGACCAACTTTATATTCGAGAGTATTTGATTCACGACAAGAAAAATGAATACGGTCAAATTCAGTTTGCATTATTGGAGGGAATCGGTAAAACGCGCCTTCACGAAACGGTTGAAAACGAATTAATTACAGCTGCTTTCGACTTCTTAAACAACTAATATTTTTTTGTAAAAATAATTGTAAATCGATTTTATTATTTTTTACATTTGCGGTGATGAATAAAAATGTTAAAGCCGCTGTAGATTCGCACCGTATCGACCTTTGTAAATCGATACCTCAAGGTGCTGTTGCTTCTTTTTTTATTCCCAAATTCGACTGTTTTTTTCACATCCAACTTTCTGATTACACCATGGACCTATCGATTGTCTATGAAAATTTACGCGTTTGAAAAATTAAAAACGTTTACTAAGCATTTGCATTTGTTTTTAATTTAATCTTTTTCAAACGGTAAAATGAATACTAAATATTTCGACTTAATAAACCAAACCTTTTATTTTCCACAAGAAGAGTTCACACTTAACAAAGACACCCTTCTTTTTCACAACATCGACTTGATGAAGTTGGTAGAGGAATACGGCACTCCGCTTAAATTCACTTACCTGCCTCAAATTTCCAGCAACATCAACAAAGCCAAAGGTTGGTTTCGTAAAGGCATGGAAAAAATCGGGTACGAAGGAAAATACTACTATTGTTATTGTACCAAAAGTTCGCACTTCGAATTCATCATGAATGAAGCGTTTAAAAACAACATTCATATCGAAACGTCTTCAGCAATTGATATCAATATTGTAGAAAAGCTTTTGGAAAATGGCAAAATCAACAAGAATACCTATGTGGTGTGCAACGGTTTCAAACGCGATGCGTATGTGGAAAACATTGCGCGCTTGATCAACAACGGCCACAATAAAACGATTCCTGTCATTGACAATTATGAGGAATTGGATTTGTTGCAAGAGCAAATCAAAGGAAAATTCAAAATAGGGATTCGCATTGCCGCTGAAGAAGAACCAAAATTTGAGTTCTACACCTCGCGTCTAGGCATTGGATACAAGGATATTGTTCCTTTTTACCGCAAGCAAATTCAAGAAAATAAGAAGGTGGAGTTGAAAATGCTACACTTCTTCATCAATACGGGAATTCGTGATACAGCTTATTATTGGAATGAATTACTCAAGTGTATGAAAGTGTACATTGCACTTAAAAAAGAATGCCCTACACTAGATAGCTTGAATATTGGCGGTGGGTTCCCGATTAAGAATTCGCTTGCTTTTGAATACGACTATCAATACATGGTCGACGAAATTTTGAATCAAATCAAAATTGCTTGTGACGATGCTGAGGTGGAAGTACCCCATATTTTTACCGAATTTGGTTCGTTTACGGTAGGCGAAAGCGGTGGAGCAATTTACCAAGTACTTTACCAAAAGAAACAAAATGACCGGGAAAACTGGAACATGATTGATAGTTCGTTTATTACCACCCTTCCCGACACTTGGGCGATTAACAAACGCTTTGTGATGTTGGCAGTCAACCGATGGAATGACACCTACGAACGCGTATTGCTGGGAGGTATGACGTGTGATAGCGATGATTATTACAATTCTGAACAGCATATGAACGCGGTGTATTTGCCCAAATACAACAAGGAAAAGCCATTGTACATTGGTTTCTTCAATACGGGAGCGTACCAAGAAACGATAGGTGGTTTTGGCGGTTTACACCACTGTTTGATTCCGCAACCCAAACACATTCTGATAGATCGGGACGAAAATGGCATCATTGCAACAGAGGTCTTTTCACCCCAACAAACCTCCGATGATGTATTGAAAATACTGGGGTACGATAAAAAATAAATTTTCGTTTGAAGTTTTAAAAAAATAGTTTTTCTTTGACCCCAAGCAAACCAACAAACCTAGAACAACGCTACAATGAGTAAAGGGCCTATTAGTCAGTTTATTGAAAATAACTTCTTGCATTTTAATGCCGCAGCTTTAGTTGATGCTGCAAAGGGGTATGAAACCCATTTGTTGGAAAATGGAAAAATGATGATCACCTTGGCGGGTGCAATGAGTACCGCAGAACTAGGGAAATCATTAGCTGAAATGATTCGTCAAGATAAAGTACATATTATTTCGTGTACAGGTGCCAACTTAGAGGAAGACATCATGAACTTGGTGGCACACAATTCGTACAAACGTGTTCCCAACTACCGGGACTTATCACCGCAAGAGGAATGGGATTTGTTGGAAAATCATTACAATCGAGTAACAGACACCTGTATCCCTGAAGAAGAAGCTTTTCGCCGCTTACAGTCTCATTTGTTTGACATTTGGAATAAAGCCGACAAAAAAAATGAACGCTATTTCCCGCATGAGTTCATGTACCAAATGATTTTATCTGGGGATTTGGAGCAATACTATGAAATTGACCCTAAAAATTCTTGGATGGTTGCTGCGGCAGAAAAAAACTTACCGATTGTCGTACCCGGATGGGAAGATAGTACCATGGGGAATATTTTTGCTTCGTATTGTATTAAAGGAGAATTTAAACCGACCACGATGAAAAGTGGGGTTGAATATATGATGTGGTTAGCCGATTGGTATACCCAAAACTGCGCCGGAAAAGGCGTTGGTTTTTTCCAAATTGGAGGAGGTATTGCTGGTGACTTCCCCATTTGTGTAGTTCCGATGTTGTATCAAGACATGGAAATGCACGACGTACCCTTCTGGAGTTATTTCTGCCAGATTTCTGACTCAACTACGAGTTATGGTTCCTATTCTGGAGCTGTACCGAATGAAAAAATCACTTGGGGGAAATTGGACATAACAACTCCTAAATTTATTGTAGAATCCGATGCTACTATTGTGGCACCTCTTATCTTTGCTTACCTGTTAGATTTATAAAACCTACTTATGAGACGAGTTATTGTTGATTACGCCAAACTAACCAGCGATATTTTGAACCTTTTGGTTGAAAAATTCCCCGATGGATATGATGATTCTGATATCATTCGTTTTCGAAATGCCCAGAACGAATTGGTTGAAGCCGTAGAAGTTCGCACAGAAGACACTATTTATTTGGTAAAGGTAAGTACTAAATTAGCTTCACGGATGGAGAAATTTGAAGATGAAGAAGAAGATCTTGATGCCGTTATCGAACCTATGGCACCCGTAAAAGGAGTCGATTTGGATGATGACGATATAGCTGGTGAGGATGAGGATGATGATGTTGATTTGTTAAAAGATAAAGGCGGTTCAGACGATGATGAAGATGATGATGAAGATGATGATGATTTTGAGGCTTCTGAATCATTTGATGACGAAGATGAAGACGAGTAAGTAGAATTATGAGTAATAAATGAGCTCCCGAATTATGATTAATTCGGGAGTTTTTATTATTCTTCAATTATAATTTAAAATAATACAATTCAAAATAACCCCTATAGGTAGCGTTGCTGAAACACGTTTACATGATGATTTTGATGACCAATAATCATAAAACCAAGAGCGCGAACAGAAACCGGATGACCCGAAGCTGTTCCCATACTTTGTAACGCTTCCAGGGAAAAAGATTTAAACAAACACAAGGTTGCTTGTCGTAAGGCTGTAAATTCGGTCAACAACTCTTGAATACTACGTTGGTTAGCTTGTGCATTGGCCACATAAAAATCCTCATCAAAACCGGGGAAAGCCGTTTGATCTTGGCGTGCAATACACAATGCACGGTAGGCAAAGACCCGCTCGGAATCCAAAAGATGTTGCAAAATATCTTTAATAGTCCACTTTCCTTCGGCATAGCGGTAATCAAATTTATCCATGGGAATATCCCGAACAAAATGAATTAACCGATGAAGGGAAATTTCCAATTCTTCTACCAAAGTATATTCAGACGATACTTGAGCAAGGTAGCCCGCATAAAAATCGGCGTATTCTAAACGATCAATAGCGTTTATTCGCATAGCAAAGGGTTTCTGTCAAAGATAACAATTTTATCTAGCTAGCCCAATCAGCCCAACGGGTTCGTTTCTCTTTTTCTTGTTTAGCAATGCGAAGTATATCCGTCAACACACCGCGCGCTGTTACTGCTTTTCCTGCTCCAGAACCTTGAATAACAAGGGGTTGTGCTCCATACGAATCCGTGTAAATTTCGATCAAATTATCAGCTCCTTTTAATTGCGTACAAATAGTTTTTGAACCAATCCTATTGGTGAAATTGTTCAGATTGCGGTGAAGTGTACATAGCTTTTACTATAAATTACATAAAAAAAACCCCAAATAAATCTTGAGGTTTTCATAAAATCAAATACCATTGAAATGCTTAAATATCTTTAAAGATAGTATGCATTAAGCGTTTTTTATCGTTAATACTTTCTTCCAATGAAATCATGGTTTCTGTTCGGTATACGCCTTCAATATCGTCAATCATGAAAATGACGTCTTTAGCATGCTTGGTGTCACGGGCACGAATTTTACAGAAAATGTTAAACTTTCCAGTAGTCACATGCGCCACAGTAACAAAGGGAATTTCATTAATACGCTCCAATACAAATTTGGTTTGCGAGGTGTTATTCAAAAATACCCCCACATAAGCGATAAACGAATAGCCTAACTTTTCATAATCCAAAGTAAGTGATGACCCCATAATGATACCAGCATCTTCCATTTTCTTAACCCGAACGTGAACCGTTCCCGCGGAAATCAACAACTTCTTGGCGATATCCGTAAAAGGTACACGGGTATTATCAATTAACATGTCGAGAATTTGATGATCCACTTCATCCAAACGAAACTTACTCATAGCAGCGTGTTTATAATGTTTATTTATACAATTGCAAATTAATACATTTTATTCAGCAAAAACGAAAAAACAATGTTATATTTTTATACCATTAACAAAATTAATCATTTTTCCTAAACAGAAATCCGCTTTTTCATCAATTTTCGGAATATTCTCTCGCCCGTCGGAATACGGCATTTTATGCGCATTGAACATGTAATGTCCCTTATTTTCTTCCAAATCTCCTACAGCACTAATGTAGGCGTTCAAGTGAATTTTTCCGTCAATTAATTCTTCACGGTACTGAGCAGCAAAATTCGTAATTATTTCCTTACCATCATAATTAATTTTAATGTTTTTATAAATAAAATCATAAAAAACAATTTTATTTTGAGGAATTAGTAAATAAAGTTCGTTTTTATTGCTAACTACATCGTTTTCGTAAATATGCTTCAATCCGGAAAGTAAAGCGATAAAAATCATTTTTCGGGTAAATTCTCGATGATAATCATTTTGATAATGTCCTGCTTCAAAAAGAACCGTAGGCACTCCACGGTGGGTGAAATAGTCGCCAATACAATTCAAATTAAACGAATCATCAAAACGCCCTACTTGATTAGGGATGTAATGCTGTAATTCGGCATTCATCGCTACTATGATTTGCATGGCTCGGGTTCGAACCTCATTAACCGAACGTTCCTCATTATAAGCAGGTGCCAAAAAGGAAACCGTAGCTGGTAATCCGCTATCCCCTGCTCCAAAAATAGTCCGCTGGTCATGAAGATTATAGGCTAAATCGGGTTGAAATGCTTCAAAAACCTCCCGAAGAAAGCGACTTTCGGGTTGGGTAAGCGCCACCGCATCGCGATTCAAATCCACTCCATTGGCATTCACCCGGGTGTAGACTTCTGCCCCATCTGGATTCACCATAGGTAAAATGCAAAAACGAAAATGAGAACACAAGCTTTTTGCCTCGGGTTCATCACTGCCTAGAAAAGCTATGAAATCAAATAAAGCCTTGGTCGTAGTACTTTCGTTGCCATGCATTTGAGACCAGAGTAATACTTTGTAATTCCCGCTTCCTATTTCCAGTTGATAAAGGGGTCTTTGTTGAACTGAATGTCCTTTTACATACAATGTAAGTCCAAGTTCTTGGACCACTCGTTCGACTGTCGCCAAAGGAACATAGCGACCAAATAATGTATGTTGTTTATAGATTTGAAACAAATTGAGGTAATCCATAGCGGTAATTATACCTACAAAGATACCAAAAAAAAGCCCCGTACCAGAGGCGATGGGAGCTTTCCTTCACGGTCAAATGAAACAAAAAACAAACTATTTGCGATGTAAGTATACACTGCTTATTCCGGGTTCAAGTCGTGCCGCTACGAGCGCTGCAACGGCTGAGGTGTTGGGCAATCCAAAGGTAAGTAATCGACCGCCCATATTGGCGCGCTCTACACATAAATACGTTTGTAACCGTAACATACGATACATCCAAAGTATTACCCATAGTCGAAAGTGGTCGATAGACGCGAAATTGATTGGTCAACACGATGGTTCCGCCATTGGGAGTCGCAGCAATCACCAAACTAAAATTATTGATAACAATTAAACTGCCGTCAATGTCAGAAGCTGCAGCCCCAACATCGGTCAATACCATGCGTGCGAACCAATCCCGCAATAGTAACCCGTTTAGTCGGCATAATCGAGCCTAAAGGTAAGTAGAAGAATCGTTGTCACTGCAAGCGAAAAAGGACTTACGAATGCCAACAAAAGAAATTTGTTTTTCATAAATGAAAAGGTTTGAAGATGTTTTTCCCTTATTTACGAAAAACGAGCAGAAAGGGTTTTATAAACCTGAAAATTGTCGTTCGGGGTAGCGTCCTTGAACTCCTTTGTAAAACGCGAGAAAAGTAGGCAGGTCTTTATCTACATCCCCTGACGGATAAAATGGTGCTCCAATGCGAACCTCTTTTTTACCAAAATCAAAAGCTACGGGTATAATAGGTACTTGGGCTTTTTGGGCAATAAAATAAAAACCTGTACGCAAAGTATCGACGTGTTTCCTTGTCCCTTCTGGAGCGATTCCCAATCGAAATATCTCCCGTTCATTGAAAATGTCGACGATGGCATCCACCAGATTTTTCCCACCACTACGATCCAAGGGCGCACCTCCAATGGCTCGAAAATAATATCCAAAAGGAAAGACGAACAACTCTTTTTTGCCCACAAAATTCATTTTTTGATTGACAATACCCCGCACTAAGAGTCCAATGAAAAAATCAAAATTACATGTGTGCGGCATCACAGCAATAACGCATTTGGAAATGGCCGGGTCAAAAGCACCTACCAAACGCCATCGCATTAAACGAAAAAAAATAAATTCGTAGAGTCGTTTTCGCATCCCATTAATTTGGTGTAAATTTAGAACATAATACGGACTAAACCTAACCCAATGCTGGCCAAATACCTAAGCTATTTTTTTCCGATTCCTGTAGTCAAACGCAAGTCTACGTTAAGCAAAAGTCTCGAAGTGACTTGGAACAACGGACAATTGGTTTTAGATAGTGCGCAAACAAACTATTCCTTTGGAAGTCTGCAACGCATTTTACGGAAAGGACTAAAATATATCGGATTTGAACGTATCCGTAACTTTCAAGAAGTGCTGGTTTTGGGCGTAGCGGGTGGAAGTGTCATTGCTACGCTGGTGGAAGAAATTCGCTTTCGGGGGAAAATAACGGGCGTTGAACTCGATGCCGAGGTGTTGCAAGTTGCCAAAGACTATTTTCAAATCGATCGCTTTACGCAATTAGAACTCATTGTCGAAGATGCCTTTTCGTTTGTGTTGCGCTCTCAAAAACAGTACGATTTGATTATCATTGATATATTTCAGGATACGCAGATGCCGCCCTTTCTTTTTGAGGATTTTTTTATTCAACACATCAACCGACTCTTAAATACGAATGGGTTCATTTTATTCAACACCATGGTCTTATCGCCCGAGGATACTAAGCGTAATGCATTGTACCGTCAAAAATTTTCCGAAAGTTATTCCGTACGTATGTACCCCAAAGTAGAAGAACATAACGAATTGTTTACCATTAAAAAATTAGCGTGATGAGTGTTGTAAAAAAACTATTAGTAGGCAAATTTACTTACCGCGACCGCCCCAAATTCAATCCAATCCAACGGCGAATTTTAAATATCAGAGCGATTTGGAACAATGACCATCAATACGATAATGGGATAGAAAAAATAGTGCGGCTCTTTCTTTCTTCGTCGCAATTATTATTTCCCGGAGTTTACATTAAATACTTTGCCTGTAAAATTGGACATGAATACCAGGATTTAGCCATGGACGCCTATGTGTTGGCCAAAATGGCGTTACCGTGGACCATTTTAATTTACGGTTGGCAACACCACCAAATCCTATTAATTCTGATGATTTACATGCTTTTGGAAACGATCTTTTATATACCGACACTCATTTTTGCCTCCGATTTATTTGTGAGACCCCGTTCCTACAAACGCTCTATGCTGCTTTTGTTTTTTAACTATATTGAAATTGTGGTGGCGTTTGGCGTACTATATACCTTGGGCGATAATATGAACAAACCGTTTACCAATTGGTTTGATGCCGTGTATTTTAGTTTGGTGAGCGCCAATTCCATTGGATTTGGAGATTACTACCCCATCACCACCTATGGAAAAATCTTAGTAAGCATTCAAGCCATGTTCTTCTTATCGTTTGTCTTACTCTTCCTAAACTTTTTCTCTACCAAAGTGAAAAGCAAAGGGTATTTTGACAATGAGGAAAGTGAATAAGGATTAAGTCGACAAACCTTTCTATAGAAGAAATTGCGGGCTAAAAAATTTTGGAATCGAATTTATTGTCGCAAAAACAACACGCGCGCCTGCTCCAAATCTTCAATAGTATCGATACCAATGCCCACATGCGATGTTTCCACCATTTTGATGCGTTTGCCGAATTCTAAATACCGTAACTGCTCCAATTTTTCGGTGGCTTCCAACGGTTGCAACGGCCATTGTGCAAAATCCAACAACGCTTGTTTGCGAAAGGCATACACCCCGATGTGACGCATATACCGCAACCCTTCTACTCGCTCCCTTGGATACGGAATTACCGATCGGGAAAAATACAACGCATATCCCATTCGGTCGGTGACCACCTTTACCACATTCGGATTTTCAATTTCCGTGGTATCGGTTATGGCGACCATCAAAGAACCCAAATCTATCCGTTGGTCAACATCTTCCCGAAATGCCTGTAACAACGCCTCCAAAGGTTCCCGCGCTATAAAAGGTTCGTCGCCTTGTACATTCACAACGATATCGGCTTCCAAATCGGCCACCGCCTCGGCAATTCGATCACTCCCACTTTCATGGTGACGTTGACTCCGAATTACCTTACCGCCGTGGGCCACAATCACATCCTCAATTTCATCTGCATCGGTCACCACAAAAACTTCATCAAAAAGTCGGGTTTGTAGCGCCGCTTCATAGGTGCGCACAATAACCGGTTTGCCACACAAATCCTGCACCAATTTGGCAGGAAATCGCGTAGACGCATAGCGCGCTGGAATAACTGCAATAACGTTCATAAAGGCTATTTCGGGTAAAAATACAAATTCCCGGCCGAAGCTATACGAACCTTAAAAAATATTTCCCTTCTACATCACCAGGTACAAAGGCATTCCCAATCCAAAGAATACGCAGCAATAACGCCCCACTTTGCGTTTCAGAAATTGGTATCTTTGTCCCAAAACGTATACCTCATGCATGTTGATACTATTGTCGCGTTAGCTACACCCGCTGGAGCTGGTGCTGTCGCGATTATTCGTTTGTCGGGTCCGCAAGCCATAGCGCAAGCCGAAGCCGTGTTTGTTTCCATCAAAGGAAAAAAACTAAGCACTCAAAAGTCACACACCCTTCATCTCGGCACGCTCATTGACCACGGCAAAGTTATCGATCAAGTCTTGGTAGCACTCTACCGCAATCCCCACTCCTACACTGGCGAAGATGTGGTGGAAATCAATTGCCACGGGTCGACG
>CANHRI010000030.1 GCA_947463515.1 Flavobacteriaceae bacterium | reverse complement strand
TACAGGATTTACATCCAAAGTATTGTGCTCGCGTTCCCGCCATTCATCTTCATGTTCAATGGTGACAATGCCTTGTTTTACAGAAATTTCCGAAAGGTGTTTCTTGACCTCCGTTTGAATATCGCGATCCAGGTCGTGGTAGACGGATATTTTTACAATACTATAGACTGCCAAAAATGCCACAAACACGAGAATGGCTGTAGTTAGAATAAAATAGAATGCAATACGGTTTTTAAGCGTTCCAGTGAATTTCATCATGGGGTTCGATATGAATTAAAACATGTCCTAATTGGGGTAAGTTATCTCGAAGCGCATCTTTTAACGAATGAGCAAGATCGTGGCCTTGTTTCACTGTCAAGTTTCCATCGACAACTGCATGAAGGTCGACATGGTATTTCATGCCCGCTTTACGAATGAAACATTTTTCGGTAGCGATAATTCCGGGAACATGAAGTGCATTTTGACGAATTTCATTTACCAAATCGTCATAAAAATGTTCGTCCATAATTTCTCCTAAAGCGGGACGAAAAATGCGGTAACTGTTGTAGACAATAAAAATCGAGGCCAACAATGCTGCCCAATCATCGGCAGCTTCATAACCGGGCCCCATATAAAGCGCAATAGAAATCCCTGTAAAAGCAGCCAACGACGTCAATGCATCACTGCGATGGTGCCATGCATCGGCTTTTAAGGATGAACTGTGTATTTGTTTACTTTTTTGTATTACTATGCGGTAAGAGACTTCTTTCCAAAGGATGATTCCACCCAAAACTACCAACGTAAAAGGATGGGGCAATTCATGAGGATGTTGAATGTTTTGAATACTTTCGTGCGCGATGAATGCCGCAGAAACGACCAAAAAAACGACCACCAAAAAGGTGACCAACGGTTCGATTCTCCCGTGACCGTAAGGATGGTTGGCATCGGCAGGACGATTGGCATATTTGATTCCCAACAAGACCAATAGTGAGGCAAAAATATCGGTTGTGGACTCAATCGCATCGGCAATTAGCGCATACGAATTCCCCAGAATGCCACTAATGCCTTTAATTAGCGCCAACAGCACATTTCCGAGAATGCTAAAATAGGTTGTCTTTATGGCTATATCGGAGGATTTATTCATAGTTCTTCGGCCATATACCCCACTCCACGAACGGTTTTTAAGTAGTCGCTGTCTTTGGTGAGTTGTAATTTTTTTCGAATGGCATTCATAAACACATCAATTACTCCTGAATCGTATTCAAAATGGATGTGCCAAACCTGTTCGATAATTTGATTTCGGGTGCAAACTTTTCCCTTATTTTTTACCAAAAAAAGCAGCAGTTCAAACTCGCGCTGGGTTAGTACAATTTCTTCATCAAGATTAAAAACCTTGTAACGGTGGGGTTCCAATCGAAATGGCCCAAGTGTAAAAATCTCCGTAGCTTGAGTATTTCTGAAATGAACCTTGATTCGCTCGAGTAATTCTTCAAAACTAAAGGGTTTTTTAATATAATCGTTGGCGCCCGCTTGGAGTCCCTCTATCGTTTCTTGCACGGTATCTTTGGCTGTCAAAAACAAAATTGGGGTTTCGACATCTTTGGTTCGAATGGTTTTACACAACTCCAGTCCATTCATCTTGGGCAACATCCAATCCAGAAGATACAAATCAAACGTGGTTTCATGTATTCGTTTGAGACCTTGCACCCCATCGAGGGCGTGTGTAACTTGAAATCCTTCTTCCTCGAGCCCTTGCTGTATAAAGTCTGCGATTCCTTTTTCGTCTTCAACCAACAAAATCTTCATGGCTTTTTTTTGTAAAGGTAACATAGGACAAAAGTTTGCAGTGAAACGATTGTCCTAAATTAAGCAAATATTAAGGATAAATGGCTAGGGTAAACTATAATTTAGATGTTTCCTTTTTAGTTAATTAATTAGCACATGTTTGTACTCAAAAAGAATCCATTTTTTAGTTTTTTACAATTGTATATCCTTCTTGGCTTTGTCACCCGAATTATTCTCCTATTACACCCGATTACGCAAGCTAGTTTTCAAGGTTTAGATTTACTTAAAGTGTTTGCGGTAGGAGCAATTAATGATCTCACAATTGCCGTTTTATTGGGAAGCTTCTTGGGATTGTATTTGCTTACCATTTCAAATACCAAATTCTCAAAACTTTGGGGAATTGTTGGATTGACAAGTCTACTCCTTCTTTTAGTTTATATCGCGTCAGGAAAATCAATGCTATCAGAATACGGGGGCGTCTTACCCGAGATTGCAGTAATTTTTGTAGGGATAAAAACGCTTCTTTTTGCCATCATGCTTCAATTTCCGCAGTATCGTAAGGTAATACGAAAGGCCATGTATAGCCTAACACTCTTTCTCATGACTGCCTTAATGGTTCAAAATGCGGTCAGTGAATTTTTCTTTTGGAATGAATTCGGATTACGATACAACTTTATCGCCGTCGATTATTTGGTATACACCAACGAAGTGATTGGAAATATCATGGAATCGTATCCTGTGGGCCCTTTATTTACAGCCGTTGGAATCGTTGCAATTGCAGTTACTTACTACTTGGTAAAGCAAACGCAAGAGGTGGCTTTAAACATCCCAAGTCTTTCTACTAAAATTAAAGCATTGCTTTTATATTCGGTTCTTTTCATGCTATCCATCTTCAGTTTACCACATTTAGCTAAACTCGAAAATTCTGATAACATTTTTGCCAATGAACTACAAGCCAATGGTCTTTACAAGTTTTATCACGCTTTTCAAAACAGTACGTTAGATTACAACACTTTTTACCCCACTTTACCTGAAGCGAAAGTGCAATCGATACTGCAAGATCAGGGCATAGCTCCGTTTTCCATTCAAACCATAAACGCTTCTTCGCCTGAATTTCGAAAAAACATTGTGCTCATCACTATAGAAAGCTACAGTGCAGAATTCATGAAGCATTACGGAAATACCCAAAATATTACTCCTTTTTTAGACTCTTTGAGTGATCAATCATTGTTTTTTACTAACCTATATGCTGTGGGTAATCGCACTGTTCGTGGGCTAGAGGCAGTTACCCTTTGCCTTCCGCCCTCCCCTGGGGAAAGTGTGGTCAAACGAAAAGACAATAAACAAAAATTCAGCACCGCATCGATTTTACAATCCAAAGGATACACGGTAAAATATTTGTACGGAGGCGATGCCTACTTTGACAATATGGAGAATTTTTTTGGAGGAAATGGCTATGCTATTGTGGATAAGAAAAAAATGAAACCCGAGGAAATCACGTTTTCGAATATTTGGGGGGTTTGTGATGAAGATATGGGGCAAAAAGCGATTCAAGTAATGAATGCGGAAGCCCAGAAAGGCAATCGTTTTTTCAATCATTGGATGACGGTAAGTAATCACCGACCGTTTACTTATCCTGAGCATAAAATCAATATCGATGCAAATTCCAAATCACGTGAAGGAGGCGTGAAATATACGGATTATGCTTTGCGACAGTTTTTCAAGGCCGCCCAAAAGCAACCTTGGTTTGCCAATACCGTGTTCGTAATTGTCGCTGATCATTGTGCTTCGAGTTCGGGTAAAACGGAATTACCTTTGCATAAATATCGAATTCCCGCCCTAATTTATGCTCCAGGATTTATAAAGCCGCAAAAAATTACAACCTTGATGTCGCAAATTGATGTTATGCCTACCTTGTTTGGCTTGTTGCATTTGAAGTACAAGTCCAAATTCATAGGAAAAGATATTTTTTCGCCCAACTATCAAGAGCGTGCATTCATTGCCACTTATCAAGACTTAGGGTATATAAAAAATAACAAACTCACCCTTTTGTCTCCAAAGAATCGAATTCGCCAATATGATTTAAAGTTGAGTCCAACCCCAGGATTAACGCAAGCCTTTCAAGAGTATTATGATGAAATACCCAGAAAAAAAATTGATGAAAAATTGGTTCAAGAAACCATTGCCTTTTATCAATATTCGGCGCAGCTCCTTCGCGATAAAAAATACCAACGTATTCCTTAAAGCATCCCGTTATACTTACGAATAAACCATTCTGCAGCCAACAATGCGGTGATCATGAGCAACAACCAAGTCCATTCGATTAAAGGCGATTTGACCACTTGTTCTTTTTGGATGGGCTGATAATTAGGGTCGACAATCAATTTTTCAATCAATTGATCGACTTTATTGGGAACGTAGACCGCTCCTTGCGTATGTTGTGCCAATTGCTTCAGTTGGTCCATGTTGGGATTTACAAACTGTTTTTCAATGTTAAAATCCAACACTTCAAACGCCCCACTATAACTGGTATTAGTGTTCAATTCCCGTACGGTGAACGAATATTTTCCGGGCGTTAAATCGTCTAAGTCCACTTTATAATATTGGTTGGACAACAACAAATCATATTGCTTTTTTTGTTGATTTTGTTTGTTGACCAATGCGATACTCAAACGCGCTTTGGCATCAAATTCATAGTTTTTATTGAAAAATTGCGCTGTAATTTCAAGCAGATCTCCAGAATTATAAAAACGTTCGTGATTTACAACCAACGATTTTCGAGCATCATTTGAGGCAAGGTACTGAATCGTTTTGTCCAAAAACTGGTCAAATGGTTCAAAGGACTGTTTGGCGGCAAAGACATGTGCACGCCATTTCCAAATGTTTTCACCAATGAGCATGGCACTTCGTTGTCCTTCATTTTCTGTAAAAAGCCATAACGGATCTCCGGTTCCTATGGTGCGAATGCGCGACTCCAAAACCGTTTGCACACCCGAACTTACCGAAACATTGCCAAACGGATTTTCTAACGGAGGAAATTGATCAAATCCGATATCTTCTGTAGCAAAGATTGAAAAATCCGAGCGATACAACGCTTGATAATCCTCTTTTTGGTTGGACATTTTAAAGGTGGCCGCTTTTTGGATCTGATTTAAAAAACCAAAATCGGTATGATTTCCAGTGATGATAAACGTATTTAGACGCCGATTTTTATTGGCTTCCCAAACCGATTTAAATCGTGCAGTGGGTTGGTACAACAATAAAATATTATACTTCTGTAAATCACTTGCATTCTGCGGCTTAAGTAAGGTTACCTTTCGCTGAGCATTCGATTCAATACTGCGTTTCAACACACCAAGATCGGGATGCTCAATTTCTGAAATCAAAGCTACTTCCGTTCGTTGATCGATAACTTCCACAGCAAAACGTTGGGTATTATTATAGGTGTTTTTCTCCTTTTCATTCGAGGAAATGTTCGCCGAATACGTTTGTACTCCAAGCGCATTCGCTGGCAGTAAAGCATTAACAACTTGGGCGCGTTTATCGGGTGAAAAAGTAAGCGCTTGACGATACACTACAGAAGCGCCATTTCGTATAGAAAAAGTAGCTTGAAGCGTCTTTGTCCCGTTGTAATTGACAAAAACTTCTACAGGAAATTGGTTTTTATAAAAAGCATACTTATTGGCATTTACTTTGGCAATTCGTAAGTCCAAATACTGGGTCGTATCGCCCATGACTACAGGAAAAACCTTATGATCGGGCTGAAAACCAAAGACATAATCGCTGCCTGATGTTTGATTCCCATCCGTGAGCACAATAGACGTGTACGGTAGATTTTTATACAAATTATGTACGGTAGGTCCGACGACATCTAAACGCGAAGCTTTGCCTTGGTAGGTAAGACTACTATCGTCAAAAAAAGAACGGCATTCGGTATCGACATAAAACGATTGAATATCAAATTTGTCTTGCAAACGCGAATTGGACGTAATTTTTTTCCAAACTTCTTTTGAGGTTTCCTTGGCGCCTAATTCATTAATCGAAGACGAATTATCCACGACAACAGCTAGAGGAGGTTTTTGAATTTGCAATGTTGACCGACGAATAATCGGATTGATAAGCAAAAGCAGTAAACCGAAAATTGCTAAAAAACGCAAAAAAGCCAAAACCTTCACCGTTAGGCTTACTGTTTTAGCTTTATAAATATAATGGAAATACGACAAGCCACCCGCTGCAATTAGCGCTAACACAAGCCATAACAAGGTGTTTGTCGTCATAAATGAGTTCAAAATTAAGTTAGCATTCCTCCATCTACATTAAGGACTTGTCCCGTTACATAGGCACTCATATCGGAAGCTAAAAACAAACAGGCATTGGCTACATCTTCGGGAGTACCACCGCGTTTTAACGGAATAGAATCGCGCCATCCTTGCACCACATCGGGATTTAATTTTGCCGTCATTTCGGTTTCAATAAAACCAGGCGCAATCGCATTGCAACGAATGTTTCGAGAACCGAGTTCTAGTGCAATTGATTTTGTAAATCCAATCATTCCCGCTTTAGAAGCTGCATAATTTGCCTGACCCGCATTTCCTTTTACCCCAACAACACTACTCATGTTAACAATAGAACCGTAACGATTTTTCAACATGATTTTTTGAACGGCTTTGGTCATATTGAAAACGGACTTAAGGTTGATTTCAATGACTTTGTCAAAATCCTCTTCGCTCATTCGCATCAGCAAATTGTCTTTGGTAATTCCCGCATTATTGATCAATACATCAACGGTACCAAAATCGGCAATTACGGTATCGACCAATTGTTGGGCCTCTTCAAAACTCCCTGCATTCGATTGATAGCCTTTTGCTTTAACACCACGGGCTAGCAATTCATTTTCTAATACCAAAGCCGATTCGGCCGAGGAACTGTATGTAAATGCCACATGGGCTCCTTGTTGTGCAAAAACTTTTGCAATACCACTTCCAATCCCACGACTGGCACCCGTGATGATGGCTACTTTACCTTCGAGTAATTTCATGTGTGAATGATTTAATATCGATTAACAAAGTGCCAAATATAACGAATAATTACGCGTTGAAAAAAATCTTTAACGCCCTGTAAACCTTTTTGTGCAATTCGAGTCTAACCTACTATTCACCGCTTTTTGCTGTGCATTAACCAACCTAACCTAGTATGAAACAAATTACGCTAACCCTATTGATTGGCTTGATGGCGCTTTCTTGTCAAAAAAGCGAAGAATATGTAGCCGTTCCTGGTTATCCTGCCGTTACGGCAACTTTTGGAACCAACCTCGATTTGGATAATTTGGCCAACTATGCCAACCAACCCATTCCGAGTTACATCACAAAGTTTAACGGACTCAACAATCCGATTACGAACAAAGGAGCTACCTTGGGACGAGTTTTGTTTTACGACAAAAAACTATCGTCCAACAACAGTATTTCCTGTGCTTCCTGTCACCAACAAGCCCATGCTTTTAGTGATGCGCTGGTAGCGAGTTCGGGTGTCAATGGGTTAACAGAACGCCATTCGATGCGATTAATCAACACGCGATTTTCGATAGAATCTAAATTTTTCTGGGATGAACGCGCTACTTCCCTCGAAGCTCAAACCACGCAACCTATTCGCAATCATGGTGAAATGGGTTACAGCGGTACTAATGGCGATGAGGATTTTTCGGCGTTAATTACGAAACTTAATGGATTGAACTACTATCAAGAGCTTTTTCAGTTTGTGTACGGTTCTCCTGAAATTACCGAAGCAAAAATTCAAAATGCCCTAGCGCAATTTATCCGCAGTATTCAATCGTTTGACTCCAAATATGATCAGGGTCGCAACCAAGTGGCCAATGATGGAGTTCCTTTTCCCAATTTTACAAATCAAGAAAATATGGGTAAAAATTTATTTTTAACGCCTCCGCAGTTTAATACCCAAGGGGTTCGTACCGGCGGTGGATTGGGTTGTGCGGGTTGTCATGCAGCTCCTGAATTTGATATCGCGCCCAACAGCGGAAATAATGGGATTATTGGAACACTTGCTGGAAGCGGAATTGACATCCATGTTACCCGTGCTCCAAGTTTACGCGATTTAGTAAAAACCGATGGGACAGTTAATGGCCCAATGATGCATACTGGCGTGATTACGTCTCTTCAGGCTGCGATTGGACATTATGGTACCATAAATTTGGCACCAGGCAATACTAACCTTGACCCCAAACTGCGCCCCAACGGATTTGGGCAACAACTCAACCTAAATCAACAAGAAGTTAATGCAGTAATCGCTTTTATACGAACGTTGAGTGGAACCAATGTTTATACCGATGTAAAATGGTCCAATCCTTTTCCGAATTAAATTCAAAAGATAAATAGATATAAAACAAAAATCCCGCTCGTATAGAGCGGGATTTTGTTTATGTGGGAATGGGTTGATTAGCCCAATACCTCTTTTACTTTTTTACCAATTTCAGCGGGAGAATCAACCACGTGAATTCCACATTCTCTCATGATGGCTTTTTTAGCGGCAGCGGTATCATCAGAACCACCTACAATAGCACCAGCATGCCCCATGGTACGTCCTTTGGGAGCCGTTTCTCCAGCGATGAATCCTACAACGGGTTTGCGGTTTCCATCGGCTTTGATCCAACGTGCAGCATCACCTTCCAATTGACCACCAATCTCACCAATCATAATGATGCATTCGGTTTCAGGATCATTCATCAACAATTCGACCGCTTCTTTAGTTGTGGTTCCAATAATTGGGTCACCACCAATACCAATCGCAGTAGTGATACCGTATCCTTGGCGAACCACTTGATCTGCGGCTTCATAGGTTAAAGTTCCCGACTTTGAAACGATACCAACATTTCCTTTTTTGAAAACGAAACCAGGCATGATTCCAACTTTTGCCTCTTCAGGAGTAATAACACCTGGGCAGTTTGGTCCGATTAAGCGACACGATCTATTTTTGATGTAGTCATAAGCTTTCATCATATCAGCTACAGGAATACCTTCTGTAATGGCAATAATTACTTTGATACCAGCATCAGCCGCTTCCATAATCGCATCAGCAGCAAAAGCAGGTGGAACAAAAATAATCGAAGTATCAGCTCCAGCTTGGTCTACAGCATCTTTAACCGTATTAAAAACAGGGCGATCCAAATGGGTAGTTCCTCCTTTACCTGGAGTTACACCACCGACAACATTGGTACCGTATTCAATCATTTGAGACGCGTGAAAAGTACCTTCACTACCGGTAAAACCTTGAACGATTATTTTGGAATTTTTATTGACTAAAACACTCATGACAGTTATTTATATGTTTGTTAAAAGGTGTCACAAAAATAGGAAAACAGATTCAGAATAGGATGCACTATTCATAGAATTTTATCGTTTTTTTTGCAAATTTTCTATACACTCGTCCTGTGATTGATTACCCATTTTTATCCTATGAGATATCTCGGCAGTAAAAGGATACGAAGTGATATACCATTGCCCTTTTGAATTGGGAAACTGCTTTTCGTAAGCCGCTGCAAATGAATGTAATACATATTCGTCATTAGGAAGCAAAAGATGGAGTTCGCGCTTGCACCAACGTGTAGGACTCACGACCCAATACTTTTTGTTTTCAATTTTCCGTGGGTATAAAAAAGGTGTTAACGGTTTTGGACAGTCGTTGTAATATTCGAAAATAATATAGAGCGACTCCCCTTTCCCACTATATACATCGAAGGAGAAATACCGATTATAGTAGCCGAAATATCCAAATAGGGGCATTATCCAAAAACAGAGGACAAATAAAACATGTTTTTTGAACTCCAACTGCCAAGGATTGACAAAAAAACTCATTTTTGGTGCAAAGCATCCCATTGCATTGATGAAAAACAAAGCTAAATTCCAAGGTACTACTACGCCATTGGAAAACAACCCAATTGGAGACAATCCAAGAATAATCAGAAAATGCATTGCTGTTAGTCCGCGAAACGCCCAAAGACGCGAACGTTGAAACAGCAATCCCACACCAAATAGGATTTCAATCAAGCCCACTAACAATCCTGCATAATGAAGGATTAAAAAAAAGGAATCTGTGGAAGATATCCCGAAGAGTTTTTTTAAAAAATAAGGATCCCAAACCGTATACAAAAAAGCGCCATTGATTTTATGGAGTCCGCTGAACGTATACATCGCCGAAAGGAGTAGTAAGCAACGGGTCCAAAACTGCTCACTGGTTCTTGAGAAAAAGTGGATAACGGCAATCGCCAAAAAACAATAGGTATAGGGTTGCCAAAATACAAAATCCCACACCCATGACAGTATGACAAGTCCAATCCACAAGCCTATTCCTATTTTCCAAAGCGGTTTACACACCAAAACTAGGGTTAACAGCACAGTGGCGCCGTACAAAAAAAGAGGTGTTTCTTTGGGAAGGTTATTTGTGAAAGAAAATACGGTAAGGGTAGGGAAAATTCGATCCGTTGTCCACGCCTTATAAAGGAAAAGTTGGGTCAAAAGATGAGCCAGCAATGTAAGACGTACGATTCCTGTAACCCAAATCGTTTTGTACATTATCCGAATTGGCTCATTTGATAGCCGCGATATAATTTTTGATCTTTCACTTCCCAAATCACAAAGAAATTGGCCAACAACATTTCTTCACGTGGATTTTCAATTGTTTTTACGAAATGGGAATACCGCACCGACACAAAATTACCTTCTTGAATGATGTGTGAAATTCGAATTTTGGAACGCACGTAGGCCCGATTCAACTCCTCACTCAAGTTTAAAACATCCTCAGCATCCATCTGTACAAATCCTTTTGTACTGTTCCACTCGATTATTAATTCGGGATGCAAAAACTGTTTTACTTCATCTCTATGTAATAAAACATCTGATTTGTATAAGTCTAAAACTAAATCTTTAGGTTGCATTATTCCGGTTTTTTATTTAACAATTCGGGCAAACGTTTGACGTAAGCCATTTGTTTTAATTTTTCTCGAGATTCTTCTGCAGGTGTACCGAAGTAAGTAATTCCTCCAGCCACTGATTTTGTGACTCCTGATTGGGCTAAAATCACCGCTTTGGTTCCTATGGTAATTCCACTATTGGTGCCCACCTGACCCCAAATGGTGACTTCATCTTCAATCACAACACATCCTGCAATTCCAGTTTGTGCCGCAATAAGACATTTTTTCCCGATTATAGTGTCGTGTGCGACGTGGATTTGATTGTCCAAAATAGAGCCTTCTCCAATGGTTGTATCGCCTGTAACACCGCGATCAATCGTACACAAAGCACCAATAGCTACATGATCTTCAATAACAACACAACCTCCAGACAGTAATTGATCAAATCCTTCGGGACGTTTTTTATAATAAAATGCATCAGCACCAAGAATTGTTCCGGCTTGAATAATAACGTTATCGCCAATTTGCGTATGATCGTAAATCGATACATTGGAATGGATAATACAATTTTTCCCTATACGAACGTGATTTCCAATAAAACAATTCGGCTGAATAATGGTACCCTCTCCGATCTCAGACGATAAGGATACGGCCGTTTGTGCCGCTACAAAAGGTCGAAAGTAACGTGTGAGTTTATTAAAATCCCGAAACGGATCGTCTGAAATCAATAACGCTTTTCCTTCAGGACAAGGTACTTCTTTATTTATCAGCACGATAGTAGCTGCCGATTGCAACGCTTTGTCATAATACTTCGGATGGTCAACAAAAACGATATCTCCTGGAGTAACGACATGAATTTCGTTCATCCCTTCAACAGGAAAATCATCGGCTCCCACGAACTGGGAATCGATGATTGCAGCAATTTCTTTCAACGTATGCGTTTGCGGGAACTTCATGCGTTATTCTTTTACCCGTTCCAAATAATCACCCGTAGCGGTATCAATTTTAATCTTATCACCTTCATTGATAAATAAAGGAACGTTGACATTCGCACCTGTTTCTACAGTAGCAGGTTTGGTGGCGTTGGTGGCCGTATTTCCCTTAACACCCGGTTCGGCATAGGTCACTTCCAACACTATAGATGCGGGCATATCTACCGACAAAGGCATATCGGTTTCGGTGTTAATTTGTACCATTACATTGGTTCCTTCTTTTAAAAATTGAGGCGCATCCAATACATCCTTATTCAACGTAATTTGTTCATAGGATTCGGTATTCATAAAATGGTAATCGTTGCCTTCGTTGTACAAATACTGAAACGTATGGGTTTCCACACGAACTACATCGATTTTATGACCTGCAGAAAAGGTATTGTCTAATACTTTTCCGGTAGTCAAAGATTTTAATTTGGTTCGCACGAAAGCGGGACCTTTTCCAGGTTTCACATGGAGAAACTCAATAATTTTGTAAATGTCGTGGTTGAATTTGAGACAAAGTCCGTTACGAATATCTGCAGTAGATGCCATTATTGTTTTTTTTAAAATTAAAATTTAGTTTGTTTTTTAATACGTTCCTGAATACCCTTTCATAATACCGCGGGAAGAATTGCGAATGAAATCTAATATCTCATCACGCTCGGGTGAAGCAGCCATTTCAGCTTCAATAATTCCCACCGCTTGAGAGGTATTGTAATTCTTTTGGTATAAAATGCGGTAAATATCTTGTATTTCGCGAATCTTTTCAGTTGAAAATCCGCGACGACGCAAGCCTACCGAATTGATCCCTACATACGACAAAGGTTCTTTGGCTGCTTTGGTGTAGGGCGGAACATCCTTTCGCACTAGAGAACCGCCAGAAATCATAGCATGTTCACCGATATGGATAAATTGGTGAATAGCCGCCAATCCACCGATGATGGCAAAATTACCCACAACAACATGTCCAGCAAGTGCAACACCGTTTACAATGATCACATTGTCACCAATATGGCAATCATGTGCTACGTGTGCTGTGGCCATAATCAAACAGTTGCTTCCAATTTTGGTTTGACCCGAAGCGATGGTTCCTCTGTTAATGGTCACAAATTCTCGCACCGTTGTATTGTCTCCGATGATGGCTAGAGAATCTTCCCCGCCAAATTTCAAATCTTGTGGTACAGCAGCAATTACGGCACCTGGGAAAATATTACAGTTCTTTCCGATGCGCGCTCCTTCCATGATAGTCACGTTGGAGCCGATCCAAGTTCCCTCGCCGATTTCGACGTTGTTATGAATAGTGGTAAAAGGTTCAATTACCACATTCTTAGCAATCTTTGCACCGGGATGCACATAGGCTAACGGTTGATTCATAGTTTATTGGTTTTTGACGATTTGTGCCATAAGTTCCGCTTCTGCGACCAAACGCCCATTGGCATAAGCGTTGGCTTGCATATGGCAAATTCCGCGACGTATTGGCGAAATCAAATCACATTTAAAAATTAACGTATCGCCAGGCAAGACTTTGTGCTTGAACTTTACGTTGTCGATTTTCATAAAATAGGTAAGGTAATTTTCGGGATCGGGAACGGAGCTTAAAATCAAAATCCCTCCCGTTTGCGCCATCGCTTCCACAATCAAAACGCCCGGCATGACAGGAGCTCCTGGAAAATGACCTACAAAATAATCTTCGTTCATGGTCACATTTTTCAATCCAACCACATGCGATTCAGACATTTCGATGATTTTATCTACCAACAAAAAAGGTGGTCGATGGGGCAACATTTTCATGATTTTAGTCACATCCATCAACGGTTCTTTGTTCAAATCGTAGGCGGGGACATGATTACGTTGCTCTATTTTAATGATTTTGGATAGTTTTTTTGCAAATTGCGTGTTAACAAAATGCCCGGGTTTATTGGCAATCACTTTTCCTTTGATACGGCAACCGATCAAGGCCAAATCTCCGATGACGTCCAGCAACTTGTGACGTGCCGCTTCATTCGGGTGATGTAATGTAAGGTTATCTAATATACCGTTGGGTTTGACCGAAATATTTTCTTTTCCAAAAGCCTTCTTCAGGTTCTCCATGGTTTTTTCGGAAATCTCTTTGTCTACATACACGATAGCATTGTTCAAATCGCCACCCTTAATGAGTCCGTTATCCAATAGCGTTTCCAACTCATGCAAAAAACTAAAGGTACGTGCACTAGCAATTTCCGCTTTGAAATTGGTCATATTCTTTAATGTCGCATTTTGCGTACCCAACACTTTTGTTCCAAAATCAACCATAGCGGTCACTTGGTAATCGTCGGCTGGCATCACAATGATTTCGCTACCTGTACTTTCGTCAATATACGAAATAACTTCTTTTACAACATAGCAATACCGTTCAGCATCCTGCTCAATGATACCTGCTTTTTCGATAGCTTCTACAAAATATTTGGAAGAACCATCCATAATGGGTGGCTCCGACTCATTCAATTCTATGATCACATTGTCCAAATCACAACCTATACAAGCAGCCAAGACATGCTCTGAAGTTTGAATTTTTACGCCCAATTTTTCAAGGTTGGTTCCGCGTTGGGTATTCACTACATAATTAGCGTCGGCTTCAATAACAGGAGAACCCTCCAAATCCACACGAACAAAAGTAAAACCATTGTTGACTGGCGCAGGCTTTAGTGTCATGGTCACTTCTTTACCTGTATGTAGCCCTACACCGGTAAGGGTAATTTCTGATTGAATGGTTTTTTGTTTAACCATAATGCTTGTATTAATTCTGTTTAGCTTAATTTTTTCTTGAGACTGTCTAATTCGGCTACAATTTTGGGAAGATTACGGAAGTGGACATACGATTTATTCCAATCGCCATAATTAAATGCTGGACTTCCTTGAATGGTTTCGCCATCGGGAATGCTTTTACCGATACCTGATTGCGCTTGAATCCGAACATTATTTCCAATTGTAATATGTCCTACAATCCCTACTTGCCCACCGATTAAACAGTTTTTACCTATTTTAGTCGAACCCGCAATCCCAGTTTGAGAAGCTATGACCGTATTTTCGCCAATTTCAACATTGTGCGCAATTTGGATTTGATTGTCGAGTTTAACTCCTTTGCGAATAATGGTAGATCCTAGTGTCGCACGATCGATAGTCGTACACGCTCCTACTTCCACATAATCTTCCAAAATCACATTTCCTATTTGAGGGATTTTACTGTATGTACCATCTTCGGAAGGCGCAAAACCAAATCCATCCGAACCTATAATTACTCCTGAATGAATCGTACAATGGTTGCCTATTTCTGTTTCAGAATAAATACGAACGCCGGCAAATAAAATACAATTATCACCTATGACCACATTGTCGCCAATAAATGAATTGGGATAAATCTTGACATTGTCTCCAATTTTTACATTTTTCCCGATGTAACAAAAGCTCCCCAAGTAAAGATTGTCACCGTAGGTAACATGCTCTGAAATGACAGTAGGTTGTTCGATACCCGATTTCATCAATTTCACTTGATTGTAGTATTCTAAGAGTTTGGAAAAAGACTTGTAGGCATCCTCCACTTTTATCAAGGTCGTAGTAATGGGCTGTTCAGGCTCAAACGTGTGATTCACAATCGTGATGGACGCTTGAGTGGTGTAGATATAATTTTGGTATTTTGGATTGGCTAAAAAAGACAAAGAGCCTTCTGTCCCCTCCTCTATCTTGGCCAATTTATAGACTTCAATCTGTGGATTTCCAACCACTTCTCCGCCTAAAATACCCGCTATTTGTTCCGCTGTAAATTTCATTACGACAAAAATATAAAATTTAACAAAATAAGCCGTTTTATCCCAGTAATACTTTCGGATAACACACAAAATACTTAGTCACAGCTTTCGATAAGGCTTTTACTTGAAGCGGTTCTGAAGTATCTTCCAACACTTCAACGGACCGGTCTTTTTTGATGATTCGTATCGGTACACTTTCTTTGTTGTAAGCGATGTTTTTTAACTTCCCTTTGAAAACAAAATAATCCGAGTCGTTGGCTGAAATGGGATAATGGTCTAACAATTGGGCTTTTAACGTTTGTATTTTTGAGGCAACAGGCTTTTCTTCCGACATGTCAATCTTCAACAATTCGCGATTGACAATCATTTTACACAGTTCTGCCAACACAAAATCAGAAGAAAATTGCCAAGATTTAATAGCCCCCATCACATCGTAATCATCCAATAAGGCAAATTGGGTAAGCGCTTCCCCATCAAAATCGGTTCGTGCCACTTTATTTTGCAGGAAAAATTGCAAAGGTGCGCTACAGGGAAGTACGTTTCCCCTTTGGGTGAGTTCTTTGGCTCTTTTTAAAATTTTTGTCAAAATCAACTCTGCCACTACAGATGTTTTATGCAAATATGCCTGCCAATACATTAGACGACGTGCCATGAGAAACTTTTCTACTGAATACACGCCCTTTTCTTCTATCACCAAATGATTGTCAGCGACATTCATCATTTGAATCAAACGGTCACTGTTTATATTCCCCTCGGCCACTCCACTGTAAAAACTATCGCGCTTGAGGTAATCCATTCGATCCATATCCAACTGACTGGAAATCAATTCGAGCATAAATTTTCGATGGTAATCGCCTTTAAAAATTTGAATCGCCAAATCAAGTTGCCCATTGAAATGCCGATTTAACGCTTGCATAAATTGCAAGGAAATCTCTTCATGCTGAATTCCCTCCACAATACTGTGTTCCATCGCATGGGAAAAAGGACCATGACCGATATCGTGCAACAATATGGCAATATACAAAGCATTCTCTTCTTCCTCGGTAAAATGAACCCCTTTAAATTTGAGCGTTTCGACAGCCTTTTGCATAATGTGCATGCATCCCAACGCGTGGTGAAAACGAGTATGATGAGCCCCTGGATAGACTAGATACGACAATCCCATTTGAGAAATTCGACGAAGACGCTGAAAAAAAGGATGCTGAATTAAGTCGAAAATAAGTGAATTGGGTATGGCGATGAAACCGTAAATCGGGTCGTTGAATATTTTGAGCTTGTTAGTTGAATTCACAAAATAAGGATTAGGGTACAAATATAGTCGAAATCATAGAAAACGCAAGGCAAGTCATGGTGGCACCCCGACATGAGTTTACTGTTTTACCTCCCCTTTTTGAAGTATAAAAAAACGCCCAATATATGTACATCGGGCATTTATATCAAATTTTAAACTAGTAAGCTAACAACTGAAAGAGTTCTTTTTCAAATCGTTCCTTGGGTAAATACAGATCTTCCAAGGTTTTCATAAACGGTATTGCGGTTTCCAGACTTCCCACGCGAACTACGGGCGCATCCAAATACTCGAAGGCTTGCTCCATAATCATAGCTGAAATGTCACTAGCGACACCTCCAAACAAAGTATCCTCTTGTAAAATAATGACTCTGTTAGTTTTTTTGACGGATTGTAAAATAGCAGCTGTATCCAACGGTTGCAGCGTACGTAAATCCAATAAATCGGCACGAACTTCTGGGTGTTTGTCCAACAATTCTAAGGCCCAATGCACTCCAGCACCAAACGAAATAATAGTCACTTGATCGCCTTCACGAAGCATAGAAGCCTTTCCAAAAGGTAAGGTATAATAGCCTTTGGGGACCTCTTGATAAATGCTTCGATACAATAATTTATGCTCAAAGTACATCACCGGATTGGGGTCGTTGATGGCCGTAATTAAAAGTCCTTTGGCATCAAAAGGAAACGCGGGATAAACGACTTTGAGTCCCGGTGTTTTGGTAAACCAAGCTTCATTGGTTTGGGAGTGAAACGGTCCCGCTTGTGTACCGCCACCACAGGGCATACGCACCACGACATCCGACTTTTCGCCCCAGCGGTAGCGTTGTTTGGCCAACAGATTGACAATGGGATTAAAACCCGTTGAAACGAAATCGGCAAACTGCATTTCAACAATCGCTTTATAACCATTGATAGAGAGTCCATTGGCAGCTGATACGATAGCACTTTCACAAATAGGTGTGTTGCGAACGCGCTCTTTGCCAAACTGTGCCACGAATCCATCGGTAATTTTAAAAGCGCCTCCATATTCGGCAATATCTTGGCCCATAATGACCAAATTAGGATGTTGTTGCATCGCTTCACGCAAAGCACTAGAAATAGCATCAATCACTCGAATGTTCTCTGTTTCTGAAGAAGGCTTTACTTCTTGATAATCAAATGATTCGTAAACATCATTTAATTCTTCATTTAAATCAGCTTCAAAGTCAGGCTCGGCTTGTGTGATAGCCCAATGCGCATCGATTTCTTGTTTGATTTCAGCCCGAAAAACCTCGTCTTGTGCTTCCGTCAAAATCCCTTCATTTTTGAGAAAGGTTTGATAATTGGAAATAGGATCTTTGATGGCCCACATATCCATCAATTCTTGAGGTACATATTTGGTGCCACTCGCTTCCTCATGACCACGCATGCGAAACGTTTTAAACTCCAACAATACAGGACGTGGATTTTCCTGCATTGAAGCTTTGAGTTCGGCAATTTTAATGTAAACTTCTAGAATGTTATTACCGTCGATAATGTGGCTTTCCATCCCGTATCCTACTCCTTTATCGGCGAGATTTTCGCAACGATATTGCTCTTTTGTAGGAGTTGACAAACCGTATCCGTTGTTTTCAATAACGAATAAAACAGGGAGTTCCCAAACGGCAGCCACATTTAAGGCTTCGTGAAAATCGCCTTCCGAAGTGGCTCCTTCACCCGTAAATACAGCGGTAACTTTGCCGTTTTTTTTCAATGTATTGGCTAAAGCAATACCATCGGCTAGGCCCATCTGTGGACCCAAATGCGAAATCATACCGATGATCTTATATTCTTGTGTACCAAAGTGAAAACTGCGATCTCGTCCTTTGGTGAAACCCGATTTTTTGCCTTGCCATTGTGAAAAAAGTTTGTGTAAAGGAATGTCTCTGCTTGTAAAGACTCCGAGATTACGGTGCATCGGCAATATATATTCATCTTTGTCTAAAGCGGCTGTGATTCCAACAGCAATAGCTTCTTGTCCAATTCCTGAAAACCATTTGGACACTTTTCCTTGACGGAGAAGAATAAGCATTTTCTCCTCTATCAGTCGTGGTTTTAATAACCTTTTATAAAGATCCAACAAGACTTCGTCGGATAAGTTATGGCGATTGAAAATCATGATATACTTTTGTGGTTTGTGACGCCAAATGTACTAAAACGTTATAGGATTTCAAGGCGTTTTACATAAAAAAAGTAGACTCAATGGTGTACTTTTCATTCGCTTTTATGCAAGTAAGAATCTACGATTTAACAAATCGTTTTACGACCTTTTGTTTTTAAGGTGCATAAGTTCATAAAGTTATAGTTTCTAGCTTAAAATCATTGATTCATTTTAAAAAAAATGAAAGGGAATTCATCACTTTTTAAAGCTAATTTGGATTCGCTGAAATTAAAATTAGACAATCAAAATCTTGCTAACAAGATTTCTTGATGGTTTACCTATTTATATCGTTAAAATGGGTCCAAAGGTGTGTTAATAACTTTCACATACAACTGAATAAAAAACTGTACATTTGTGATTGCGCTTTGATTTCACAGCGTTTAAGTTATTAACAAAAAAGGTTTAGTATGCAACAAATTCCAAGTGTTGACTTACGTGATTTCCTGTCGGATGATCCGGCACGTAAACAAAAATTTGTAAATGAAATCGGCAAAGCCTACGAAGAAATCGGATTCGTAGCATTAAAAGGTCATTTTCTAGATGATCAATTGGTGGGTGAATTGTATGAAGAAGTGCGGAACTTCTTTAATCTCCCATTGGAAACCAAAGCAAAATATGAGATTCCAGGCATTGGTGGTCAACGTGGTTATGTATCTTTTGGAAAAGAACATGCCAAAGGTCGATCGGCTGGGGATTTGAAAGAATTTTGGCATTTTGGCCAATACGTGAGTAAGGGCTCCAAATGGGAAGGTGAATATCCCGACAATGTCATCGTGGAGGAATTGCCTAAATTTAATGAAGTAGGGGAAAAAGCCTACCAAATGCTTGAGAAAACAGGCGTTTATGTACTTCGTGCATTAGCACTACATATCGGTTTGGATGAATTTTATTTTGATAATTACATCAAAGACGGCAATAGCATTTTACGACCTATCCACTACCCTCCAATAACCGATGACCCTCAAGATGGTGCCGTTCGTGCCGCTGCTCACGGGGACATTAACTTAATTACGTTGTTAATGGGTGCGCAAGGAAAAGGGTTGCAAGTTCAAAATCATGAAGGGCAATGGATTGATGCGATTGCACAAGACGATGAATTGATGATTAATGTGGGCGATATGTTGTCGCGTCACACCAACAATAAGTTGAAATCAACCATTCACCAAGTGGTTAATCCACCGCGAGAATTATGGGGAACTTCGCGTTTTTCGATTCCGTTCTTTATGCATCCTGTGAGTGACATGAATTTGGATTGCTTACCACAATGTATTGATGAAAACAATCCAAAATTGTATGAGGACATCACCGCTGGCGACTTCTTGAACGAGCGCTTAGTGGAATTGGGATTGATCAAAAAATAAGGAAACTAAATTTACGAAACCGAAATTCCAAATTCCAATGCACTGTTGGGATTTGGAATTTAGTTTTTTACCCCTTGATTTTTCAAAAAATGAAACGTAACAAAGTAGCGCTCCCATGAGTAACTTAGAAGAACAACTAAAGAAACTATTTCCCGATCATATCCCAACGGAACTGGATCCTGAAACGACTCAAGAACATGAATTGTTTGTTCAAAAAGAACCGATGATTTGTAAATATGAAAAGCGAAAAGGCAAACCTACCACGATTATCGAAGGTTATGAAGGAGAAGAGGAAGACTTTAAAATGTTAGCCAAAGAAATTAAAACCAAATTGAGTGTCGGCGGCAGTTTTAAAGACGGCACCATCATTATTCAAGGCGATTACCGCGACAAAATCATGCAAATTTTGAAAGACAAAGGGTTTAAAGTTAAACGTGTAGGAGGATAAGAAAAATTAGGAATGATGAATTATTAATTGTCGTTTTTATCAAAACCAGTCACTAATCACCCTCGAAGTTTCGGGGCTAATAACTATCACCAATGATTGCTTCATCCGAATTAATATTAAATCCTGACGGAAGTGTTTACCATTTAAACTTGCTACCTGAACATATTGCGCACGACATCATTTTTGTGGGCGATCAAAACCGTGTAGAAAAAATTACCCAACACTTCGAACGTATCGAATTTTCGCAACAAAAAAGAGAGTTTAAAACCCAGACAGGCTATTTTAAAGGCAAACGAATGACCGTAATGTCTACAGGGATTGGACCCGACAATATTGACATTGTCATGAACGAATTGGATGCTTTAGTCAACATAGATTTGACTACACGAACCGTTAAAGAAGAACTAACTTCGTTAAATATCATTCGCATAGGAACATCCGGTTCGCTACAAGCCGACATTCCTGTCGATAGTTTGGTCATGAGCAAATACGGTTTAGGTTTAGACAATATGCTTCGATCCTATTTAATTGATGAAATCTCTGAAAAAAACATTGAAGAAGCTTTCATCCAACAAACCAAATGGGACATTCAAAAAGGACGTCCGTATGTTATCAAAGGATCAGAAGACCTAGAACAACGAATTGAAAGCGAAAAAATCATCAAAGGGTTTACGGGAACGGCTGGTGGATTTTACGGACCACAAGGTCGGGTACTACGATTGCCTATTCAAGATCCCGAATTAAATTCGAAAATGGATGCTTTTGAATTTGAAGGCATAAAAATGACCAATTTAGAAATGGAAACAGGTGCTATTTATGGGTTAGGAAAATTATTAGGTCACCAATGTTTGTCACTCAACGCCATCATTGCCAATCGCGCCACTGGAACCTTTAGTGAAGATCCATACAAAGCCGTAGATGCCTTAATAGCGTACACTTTAGATCAATTAGCACAATCGTAATGAGGTGTTATTTCCCGCTTTCGCCTTTACCTTCCTTCCTGCCGGCAGGTTGGGGCTAAAACAAACTGCGATGATACAACATTTAGAATCCGAAAGACTGTATATGCGTCCCTTTAAAATTTCGGATGCAGCCGATTTGTTTGCCATGGATAACAATCCGAAAGTACACGAATATTTATGGCAACAACCCACGCTTGAACTGGAAGAATCGGTTAAAATTATTGAGTACATTCTGGGACAATATGAACGCAACCAAATAGGACGATTTGCCACTTTTTTAAAAGAAACCGATGAATTTATTGGGTGGACAGGTATCAAATTTATCGACGATCATGTTGAAAATGGAAATTCGAATTTCTATGATTATGGGTACCGTCTTGCCGAAGCGCATTGGGGCAAAGGCTATGCTACCGAAGCTACCGGTAAGTGGCTTGAATATGGTTTTCAAGAAATGAACATTCCGATTATACATGCGTATGCCCATCGTGAAAATGGCGCCTCCAATCGCATTTTACAAAAAACGGGTTTTTTACATCAAGAAACCTACCCTGATACCGCTGGCGTACTTTGGAATTGGTATGCCTTAAATAATCCCACTTCGAAGCAATGAAAACGATAAAAATTGTAGGTGTTCCCGAGCATTTTAATATGCCTTGGTACCAAAGTATCGCTAATCGCGATTTTGAGCATGTTGGTATTGATTTGCAATGGACCGACATTCCTGAAGGAACAGGAAAAATGTGTCAAATGCTTCGCTCGGGTGAGACCGATGTGGCCGTGGTATTAACCGAAGGTATGGTCAAAGATATTCTCGGGGGTTGTCCTGCCAAAATAGTACAAGTTTATGTCGCTACTCCGCTCCTTTGGGGCATTCATGTGGGTGGAAAATCTGCATTTCAGGAAATTTCCGACTTACAACAAACTACCGCGGCCATCTCACGTTTCGGTTCGGGCTCGCATTTAATGGCTTACGTTCATGCGCAACAACAAGGTTGGGATACCTCCGCGCTACAGTTTCAAATCGTGCATACCCTTGATGGTGCCGTGGATGCCTTACAACAAGGAACCGCTGATTATTTTATGTGGGAGCGATTTATGACGCAACCTTTAGTCGATTCCGGAGTATTTCGTCGAATTGGCGTTTGTCCCACCCCGTGGCCTTGTTTTGTGATTGCGGTTCGTGACGAAGTGCTAGCCAATGAAAAAGAGACTGTTCAATCAATCGTAAATACAATCAATGCCAAAACAAAACATTTTAAAAAGCAATCCCAATTAATAGCGCAACTCGCCCAACGTTTTCATCAAAAAGAAGAAGCCCTTGAGGCTTGGCTTTCTTGTACCGAATGGAGTCAAAATCCGCTGTCAGAAAAAGAATTTGAGTTGGTTCAAAATCACTTGTGGAACTTAAACCTTATCGATAAAAAAGATACCTTTGTTACAGTTGTAAAAATACTGAAGTAAGTCCTTCAATGACAAATCCTTTCTTTTCGCGTTTCCGTCAATGGCAAGAGAAACTAGCGATTCCCAATCCTTGGGATAAAGTCATCATTGGGGTACTCAACCTACTGCTTACCATTCCTGTTTTTTTAATTCTTCATCAAAATCTTACGGATCTTGAATGGCCGTTAGCGATTGATCGTGTAGGGCTTCTATTATTCATTTTGGCTATTTTTCAATGGATTTTAGTGCGACTTCGTAAAGTAATTTTTATAAGTATTGCCGGCTATTTCCTTTTTTTGATTTGGGGAACTGTGGTGGGCGGTTACGGATTCCAAAATGTATTTGAAGAATATCAATCGATGCTTTATGCTATGGAGGAAAGTCCTTATCCGCAAGATATTGTAATCGACCGATTGCTTCCTTTTTCCAATAAATCCAAGATTATCAAAGCCATTGATTACGACCATCCGCAAGTTCGAAACTTTGCTCTTAAAGCGATTAACACCCATTTTAAATCGGTGCAAGGCTATCAGGATTATCAGACCCTCATTCAATGTTTTGCTGTTTTTAAAGAAATCAATTCCAAGTGGAACTATGTACATGATCCAGTGGGTCAAGAATACATTGCTCGAGCAGATGAATCGCTAAAATACCTTTCTGGCGATTGCGACGATCATTCCATTCTTATGGCTGCGGCTGTTAAATCGATTGGTGGCATTCCCCGATTGATTCATACTCCAGGTCATATTTACCCTGAATTGTATATTGGTACTCGAAAAGACATGGAAACGGTCAATTATTTGATCAAAAAAGTACTTTTTCCCAAAGAAAGTCAGCACAAAGCGGTTCATTATCACATCGACGAACGAGGCAATGTGTGGTTGAACTTAGATTATACCGCCAAATATCCAGGTGGTCCATTTATGAAAGAAGAAATTTTAAGTGCTTTGACGTTGAATTAAATGGACTCGGGTAAAATATTTAGTATATTAGCCTTATAAATTCGAAACAATGCGCAAATTAGCTATACTCCTGCTTCTCTTTAGTTTTGGTTTTTCTTGGTCTCAAGAACAAACATCAGCATTAGTAAACAAGAAAAATGAATTTCGTGTCGATGTCCTCCAGGCTTTAGCTTATGGTAAAATCAGTTTAAGTTACGAGCGGTTTTTTAATGGAAGTTTCTCTGTGGGGGTTAACGGTAACTTCTCGAATAGTGACCGAATCGAGGAAGATTACAACAACGGATTTCGCAATAACATCCCGCGGTATGAAATCAATCCCTATGTACGCTATGCCCTCTCCAAGAGTAAAGCGCGTTACTATTTTGCCGAAATTTTTGCCTCAGCAAATGGCGGTGATTTTAAAGAAATTGTTCGTGAAAACAGTGGTGGAAATGGATTTTATACCATCAAAGAAACCCAATACAATGATTTTGCTTTAGGGGGAAGTTTAGGTTATAAAATGTATTTCAAAGAGGCTTTTGCCCTAGAGGTACTCGTCGGATTTGGTTCCAATCTCACCAACAAAGAAATGAGTCCCGATGTGATTAGTCGAGTGGGAATTAATTTAGGGTATCGTTTTTAAATGTTCAATGTCATGAAAAAAATTGTTTTACTATTTCTTAGTCTTTTTGCCGTAAGCCTCAGCAGTTGTGACACCAACGACGATGATTTTTACAATACCGAATATGTTCGTGTAAATGGATTGGTCAATATCGAAACCCAAACCAGTTATGCTGTGGGTGATAAAATTACAGTGAATTGTGTAGTGGATCGTTTGGTTAATGAGTTAGGGCAAAGTACGCCTTTAGACATTCGAAAAACGACCAATAATGCACCTACCCTTACCTTTTCATATGTTTTAGAAAAACAAAATGGTACCGAGTGGGTGCCTGTTTCGGTGCCTGCGAATCAAATGGATGTAAGCAGTGGACAACTCCAAAATCTTGGCTTTTATTTGGCTACAGTGCCTTATGATACCGTTCAAGATGCGTATGTTTTTAGAGCCGGATTGCCTTTGTTGAGCGCGGGAACCTATCGCTTAAGTTATGGATACAACAGTGAAGAAACAGATGTTGTAGAATTGCGCTCCAATTCAGTATCCGAGGCAATTACCTTACTGATTTACACGACTTCGAATGCTTTGAACAGCAGCGGTTTTTACACCTTTACGGTCAACTAATTACCACTTAATTTCTTGATTATAATGCTTTTGCAGGAAGGCATTTGTTTGACTGAAATGGCTATTTCCAAACCAGAGCCCCCGATTGGCACTCAGTGGCGAAGGATGTCCTGACTCCAGCACCAAATGACGCGAACGGTCAATCCATTGTCCTTTCTTTTGCGCATAACTCCCCCACAATAGGAACACCAAATTGTGTTTTTCGTTGGCGAGTTTTTGGATCACCGCATCCGTAAATTTCTCCCATCCTTTTCGTTGATGGCTTCCTGCTTGATGCGCTCTTACAGTCAAAATCGAATTCAACAAAAGAACACCTTGATCAGCCCAATGCTGAAGACATCCCGACTGTGGATAAGGAATCCCTAGATCGGATTCTAATTCTTTAAAAATATTTTGCAACGAAGGCGGAAACGGAACGGTATCCGGAACAGAAAACGACAATCCATGCGCTTGCCCCAATCCGTGATAGGGATCTTGGCCGATGATGACCACTTTGGTATTGTCGTACGTACATTGGTCTAAGGCTGCAAAAATTTGTGCAGGTGGCGGAAAGCATAAATAGTGGTTGTACTCTTCTGTTATAAAACGTTTTAAATCTTGAAAATAGGGTTTTTCAATTTCTTCTTGAAGTATAAAAGTCCAATTGGGCGGTAAGAATAACATTTCTTAATTTTTTATCAAAAATAAGGAAAAAGTAAAGGATAGGCACGGTTGACTTTGTACCTTTGATAGGTTGAATTTTATTATGATTGCAATTACAGAAAAAACGCGAAAAGATCTCGAATTTCACACCGTTTTGGAAACTATTTCCCACTACTGTGTCACTGAATTAGGACTGGAAAAGGCGCAACAAATAGCCCCTTTTTCACACAAAGATCAGTTGATGGCTGCATTGCACCAAACTTCGGAGTATGTTTCCTCTTTTTCCAACAACAATGCGATTCCCAACCATGGTTTTGATACCATTACGTCCGACATACAAATGCTTTCTATTGAGGATAGTTTCCTTGAAGTGGAGAGCTTTCGGAAAATTGCGGCCATTTCAGAAACGGTCAACACCCATTTACTTTTCTTAAAAAAATTCAACACCTACTATCCTTCGCTCCATCTTTTGGCTTCTGAAGTAGAATTCACTAAAGTCATTATTCAAAAAATTGAAGCCGTCATTGACAAATACGGAGTTATACGTGATAATGCATCTCCCGATTTGGTCAATATTCGTCGAAACATCAACATGGTTCGCGGTAAAGTGAATCAAAGTTTTGGACAAGCTTTAGTGCATTACCAAAGTTTGGGTTATTTGGACGATATCAAAGAAACGGTAGTTGAAAACCGCAGGGTATTGGCCGTTTTGGCCATGTACCGACGTAAAGTCAAGGGTTCCATCATGGGCAGTTCAAAGACGGGTAGTATTGCCTACATTGAACCAGAAGCTACGCTGAAGTATAGCCGTGAATTGAATCAATATGAATACGAAGAACGGGAGGAAATAGTACGCATATTAAAACGTCTTACCTTCGAGATTCGCCCTTTTGCTGAATTGCTCCATCAATACCAGGATTATTTGAGTACCATTGATGCCATTCATGCCAAAGCCCGATATGCACAGCTAATTCAAGGCGTTCTACCCAATATCACCGAGGAAAAACGGATTTTTCTACGGGAAGCCTACCACCCGATTCTGTATGTTACCAACAAACGGAAAAATGAAGTTACCTATCCTCAAACCTTGGAATTAACCCAAGACAACCGCATAATTGTAATTTCAGGACCTAACGCTGGGGGAAAAACGATTGCTTTGAAAACGGTGGGACTATTGCAATTGATGTTGCAATCTGGAATTCTTATTCCGGTGCATGAACGAAGCGAGACCTTTTTGTTTGATCGTATTTTGACCGATATTGGAGATAACCAATCAATTGAAAATCATTTGAGTACCTATAGTTATCGGTTGAAAAACATGAATTACTTTTTAAAAAAATGCAATGCCAAAACATTGTTTCTAATTGATGAGTTTGGAACAGGTTCCGATCCTGATTTAGGGGGAGCGCTGGCTGAAGTATTTTTAGAAGAATTTTACCATCGGGAAGCCTTTGGGATAATCACTACGCACTATACCAATTTAAAAATACTGGCCAATGAATTACCTTGTGCCACCAACGCCAACATGTTGTTTGATGAGCAATCGTTAGAACCGCTCTATAAATTACACCTCGGTCAGGCGGGAAGCAGTTTTACCTTTGAAGTGGCACAAAAAAACGGCATTCCCTATGGGTTGATCAATCGGGCAAAAAAGAAAGTAGAAGGCGAGAAGGTTCGCTTTGACAAAACCATTGCCAAACTTCAAAAAGAGCGGAGCCGCATGGAAAAAACGTCTGAAAACCTTAAAGAGGAAGAAAGTAAAGCACGAGAAGAAAGCAAACGTTTGGAGCAAACTAATAAAAAAATTCAGGAAAAATTGGAGCGCTATCAGGAGATGTATGATGCCAATCAGCGGTTGATTTATATGGGTCAGAAAATCGATGATATTGCGGAGAAATATTTTTCGGATAAAAATAAAAAAGTGCTGATTGGAGATTTTCTTAAATTGGTGGAGATAGAAAATTCAAAGCGTAAAAAAATCAGCGCTAAAGAGAAAAAACAAAAAGAAATCGTTCAAAAAAAGGTGGTCGCCGAATTGAATGTTGCCGTGGAATCTATTCGAACAGAGAAAAAGGAGAAAAAAATTAAAGCCCAACAAGAAGCGAGCACCAAACCCAAAATGACGCTACAACTAGGAGATCGCGTTCGGATGACCGATGGAAAAGCTGTGGGAACTTTGGATAGTATTGAAAAAAATAAGGCTACGGTTAATTACGGACTTTTCACGTCCAAAGTGAGTCTCGAGATGTTGGAATTTGTAGATCGCCCCAAAAAATGATTTCTCTAGCCGATTCCAAAAAACTAATTATCTACGATGGTCATTGTGTACTCTGCGATTATTGGGTTCGTGTACTTTTGCGTCATGATAAAAAAGAAGTGTTTTACTTTACAGAACTTCAATCTGAAACCGGAAAATCGCTTCAAAAATACTTAGGGATTGAAAATCAAAATGTTGATAGCATAATTTTGTATATCCCCAAAAAAACCTATTATCTTAAATCCATAGCCATTTTTGAAATTGTAAAATCGCTTCCTTGGTACTTCTATGGGGTATTGATTTTTACAATTCTTCCTCAATTTATTACAGACAAAATGTATACGGTTATTGCTAAAAATCGCTACCGATGGTTTGGTCTTAAAACAACCTGTGGTTTTATTGACGCTAGAATGCAACATCGGTTTATATGATAATTGTCAGCTCTTCCCTTTTTTTATCCCCGTACCTTTGAGTATAATTTAAAAAAGAAAAAGATGCTAAATCGAATTTTACCCTTGTATTCATGGGACAATGGTGCTTTCGTCATGATTGTCATTTTTGGCCTAGTTATTCTTGGTTTAGTGGGTGCCGTAATGATAATGGCTTCTAGCTCTAAAAACAAAAAAGACTAAGCGTATGCTTAGTCTTTTTTTATCAAGTAAGATGTGTAATTAATAATTTATTGCTTGATAATTTTGTGAGCTGCCGAACCATTTTCAGAAACAATATTTAAAATGTAGGCTCCTGGAGCTAAATCAACTACATTAATTTGTGTTTGTGTAGCCGCTTCCATAGTAGCTGTTTTAACAACTCTACCGTTGATGTCAGTAATGGTATATGAAGTAAAAGCTGAAGGAGAATTAACATTGAAAACATCTGTTGATGGATTCGGGAACACGGTCAACGAACCCTCAGAAACGATTTCTGTTGTATTCAACAAAGTGTCTGTGCTTGAAGCACGGACTACCAAGTTATCCATTACCATGGTGGTAGAATCTGAATTAGGTGCAGCAGTTGTATTTCCTGAGAAAGAAACAAAATCGATTTCAGCAGGATCAGTAGCAGTAGAACTTCCTACAACTCCCACACCTGCAGCAGCAATACCAGGTCCTTTGATAAGCACTTGACGTGTAGTCACGTTATACGAAACTCCAATTCGGCTTACCGTATTCGCTGGCAATTGAATACCAGGGGCAGCTGCTAAGCTGTAGTTATAATTCCCAACAGGATTACCTGTAGGGGTAGAATAAGCAACTAAAAACAACTCACGGGTTGCTGCACGAACCACAAAACCACCTAGCACTCGGTCTCCCGCAGCATTAAAAATGTAAACACCAAAAGTGTTACGACTTGTAGAAGTTCCATCGCCTGGATTGATATCTACCTCCATTTCAATAATGTTATTTCCAGAAGTACGGGTAGCCCAAACTGCAGGAAAACCGTCTTGCCACATAAAACGTGACCCTTTATCACCATCAGGACCTTCTAGCGAAAGTGCTAAATCACCAGCATTTACTGATACAATTTGAGCATTGGTAACAGCAGCATTTGTTGATGTTGTAGGGGCTGTCCCATTAGTAGCAAAAAAGAAATAATCTCCTTGACCAGGAGTGGCTCCAGTAATGTTATCACTAACATTTCCTACGGTTAATGTATTAAAGTTTTCCGACACCAAGACTTGAGCTTGTAGTGCTACGGGCAACATAAAAACAGCGAGTAATACTTTTTTCATTGATTTATTTTTAAGTTTTTTCAAATTTAGGAAAAAGTCTTGAAAATGAAAGCTTACATTAACATTTTTTTATTTTTCCCACTTTCCTACAACACTTGTAGCTAGTGCATTACCCAAAACATTGGTCGCACTACGAAACATATCACAAAAATGATCGATGGGTAGAATTAAAGCAATTCCCTCGACTGGAATATCAAACATGCCGCACGTTGCCGCCACCACTACCAAACTGGCACGAGGTACCCCTGCAATCCCTTTACTCGTGAGCATCAATACCAAAAGCATCGTCATTTGCGTGGGTAAATCAATATGCATTCCTGAAGCTTGGGCAATAAACAAACTCGCAAATGTCATATACATCATGCTGCCATCCAAATTAAACGAATAGCCTAACGGAAGCATGAACGACACTATTTTATCTTTCACCCCAAAACGCTCTAACTCTTCCGTCAGTTTTGGAAAAACCGCTTCCGAACTTGTAGTTCCGAAGGCAATAGCCAAAGGAGAGGTAATGCGTTGCAATAGCTCCCGTAATCTATGGCGTAAAAAGAGATATCCTACCACCAACAACAATAGCCAAAGCGACCCAATACCGACGAGAAAAGCAGCCAAAAACTTGGTATAGGTAAATAAAAGGTCACCCAAATCTTTCGTTGCAAATACGGCGGCAATCGCACCAAAAACTCCAAAAGGAGCAAACTTCATCACATAGTTAACCATTTTCAAAACGATGTGAGCGACTTTATCCAAAACCTTAATTACAGGTTCCGTATAAGACCCCATAGAGGCGGCAGCGAGTCCAAAAAAGATAGAAAAAACAACGATTTGCAAAATTTCATTGGTAGCCATCGCTTCAAAAACACTTTTGGGTATGATGTGTTCAATAAAATGTTGCGCTGAGAAATCTTGGGTTTTTTGGGTAACTTCTTGCGCCGCTTCGTGATCAACATCGATCAATTGGATACCTACTCCGGGTTCAAAAAAATTCACCCAAAACATCCCAATAAGCAACGAAATCAATGAGGCGGAAAAAAACCAACCCATAGCTCTTCCACCGATTCGTCCCACCGATTTTAAGTCGCCTAACTTCGCGATACCCACTACCAAAGTTGTAAATACCAACGGCGCAATAATCATTTGTACCAGACGAATAAATATGGTTGCCAACATTTTTATGTAACCACTGAAAGACGTTGCAAAGCTTGTGCTTGTGTTATCGTGAATATAAACCCCTAGTCCCATACCGAGAATTAAGGCGATAAAAATTTGAACCGTGAGGTTGGATAACCAAGATTTTTTTACTGTTTCCATGCAAAATTATTTGCCTTGATAGGCATTATGAATTAGAGAATAATCGGCTAAAACTAAGGCTGCCATTGCCTCAACAATAGGAACTGCACGAGGCACCACACAAGGATCGTGGCGTCCTTTACCCTGTTGGATTTCGATACGACCATCGGCGGTAAGCACCTCTTGCTCTTGAATCAAAGTAGCGACGGGCTTAAAAGCGACTCTAAAATAAATATCCATTCCGTTGGAAATTCCCCCTTGAATACCTCCAGACAAATTGGTCAACGTTGTTCCATCACTGGCATAACGGTCGTTGTGCGCACTTCCTTTCATTCGCGCCCCACAAAATCCACTACCGTATTCAAACCCTTTTACGGCATTGATCGATAGCATGGCTTTTCCGAGTTGCGCATGTAATTTGTCAAAAACGGGTTCTCCCCACCCAACAGGTACATTCTGGATGACACAAGTAACGGTACCGCCAATGGTATCCCCTTCTTTACGAATTTCTTTGATTAGGGCTTCCATTTGCGCCGCTGTTTCTGGATCGGGACAACGCACAGGATTGGATTCGGTAAGTGAAAAATCCAAGGCTTGGTAAGGTTTTTCTAAAAATATATCGCCTACAGAGGACACAAAAGCATTTATTTTTACGTTTGGAAGCATTTGTTTGGCTAGCGCACCTGC
>CANHRI010000029.1 GCA_947463515.1 Flavobacteriaceae bacterium | reverse complement strand
CAATAATGCAAAAATTCCGAATGTTCTTCATCGTCAATAGTCCTTTTTTTGTAGCGCAATAATTTAAAAATTCAAAATTTCTAATTCAAAATTTAGAATAATAGTTAGGGCGCTCTCGTCGTTCCTCCTCACCGGGCTTTCCGCAGTACACGCCTGCCTCACGGCTACGGCGGGGTACTTTGCTTCAATCCCTAGCGCAACAACGTGCAAATATAGTTTAAAGTTTACAATTTTGTGGGCCTCACTAGGGAATAGAAGCGTTTGTTTTTGTGTGTTTTTTTATCTTTATGATTGATTAACAAATGTTTAGCACTAGGATTAATTGCTTTTCCTTTGGTTTTCATAAGATTAATTCCCTAATAGTACTATTTTTGCACTCAGAAAAAACACCTGTATGCCCAAAATTGGTCCTATCGAACTCCCAGATTTTCCGCTTTTACTCGCGCCTATGGAGGATGTGAGTGATCCGCCATTTCGTCGATTGTGTAAAATGCACGGCGCCGATTTGATGTATTCGGAGTTTATTTCCTCCGAAGGCTTAATTCGTGACGCCATCAAGAGCCGGATGAAACTGGATATTTTTGATTACGAGCGTCCGGTAGGGATTCAAATTTTTGGTGGTGACGAAGAGGCAATGGCCATGAGTGCCAAAATTGTTGAAGCCGTGGAGCCTGATTTATTAGATATCAATTTTGGTTGCCCCGTAAAAAAAGTAGTCTGCAAAGGCGCCGGGGCCGGGGTATTGAAGGATGTCGATTTGATGGTGCGGTTAACCAAAGCCGTCGTTAAAAGCACCCATTTACCCGTTACCGTAAAAACCCGTTTAGGTTGGGACGAGAGTTCGATCAATATCGATGAGGTAGCCGAACGGTTGCAGGATGTTGGAATTCAAGCCTTGACCATTCACGGACGCACACGCGCCCAAATGTACAAGGGACATTCCGATTGGACGCACATCGCACGGGTCAAAAACAACCCGCGTATTCATATTCCGATATTTGGAAATGGCGATATAGATTCTCCCGAGAAAGCCTTGGAGTACAAGAACAAATTTGGATTGGATGGCATTATGATCGGTCGAGCCGCCATTGGATATCCTTGGGTTTTTAACGAAATCAAACATTTTTTTCAAACCGGGCAACACCTACCTGTTCCTACGCTGGTTGATCGGGTGGAAGCAGCACGCAACCACTTGCTTTGGTCGATGGAATGGAAAGGGGAACGCTTAGGCATTGTAGAAATGCGCCGCCATTATACCAATTATTTCAAAGGGATTCCTAATTTTAAAGAATACAAAAATCGCTTAGTGACCACCGATGATCGCGAAGCCTTACTCGGGGTTTTTGAAGAAATTATTGAATCGTTTTCTGGCGTAGTATTTTAATCCAACATTTTCTCGGAAACGCGGCTGCTTGCAATGCCACTCGACAACATTCCCAAAACAATAACGGTAAGCCATACTAAGGCCAAATTTTCCCAATGAAATTCGATGGGATAGGCCAAGGTTTCGGTAATCATAATAAGTTGGTAGTGCTGTTGCATAACCACCAACAGCGATCCTAGGAGAAGGCCAACCATTCCCCCGAAAACGCTCAAGAGGGTTCCTTGTAAAAAGAAAATTTGCCGTAATTGAGGTAAAGTTACGCCCAAACTGTATAAGGTTTTTAAATTATTTTTCTTGTCCAAAATCATCATAATTAAAGCGCCTGCTAAACTAAAAAGCGCCATAATGATCACGAGTGTAAATATGAGGTACACTGCGACATTCTCCGAATTCAACATTTTGTATAATGTTTCATTGAGTTGCGCCCGGTTTTTTACCACTCCATTCGGAATATATTTTTCGAGTGCAGCGACAACCTGCTCCTCAGAAGCGTTGGGTTCAAGTCGGATTTCAAGGTTGGTAATTTCATGGGGTTTTAACTGAACTACTTCTTGCGCCAATCGTAAGTCGGCAAACACATAGCGGTTGTCCATTTCTTCATTAATGGCATAAATCCCTACAGGATAAATTCGCTCAATCGTAAAAGAGTCCTCCGGATTTAATCCCAAATCACCACGACCGGGTTTGGGGGCATACACTTCAAAAGCATTTTGGTAATCCATGAGTCCCAACGACAGTTTTTCCGACAGTCCGTACCCTATAACGACTTGATACGTATTGGGTTCGAGCCACTGTCCGTTGAATAATTTTTCGGGCGTTTTTGAAACGCGGCCAAACTGTGCATCGACGCCTTTGAGAAAAGAAAATTGCGTTTTTCCATCAAATAAAAACATGACGCGTTTTTCAACAACCTGACTGAAATGGGCTACTCCCTCAATGTTTTTTATTTTTTGAGCTTGCGCAGGCGTGAAGGTAAAATGGGTACCCGATTTAGGAAACACTTTCAAATCAGGATCCAAATCATTCGAAAAAGAAAGGCTAAAGGTGCGTAGACCACTAAATACCGACAACACAACAAACAAGGCCATCGCCCCCACAATAACACTTAAGGAAGCAATACCCGTAATGATATTGATGGCGGTGTTTTTACTGCGTGAAAACAAATACCGACGGGCGATGTAGAGCGAAAGGTTCACTTACGATTTTTTGCGTTTGGCTAAAAGGTCGCGGTTTTCAATAGGATTTTCCTCACCCGCTAGAGCGCGGTCAATTTTTTCGATGTATTCCAAGGAGTCATCGATGTAAAAAAGCAAGTTGGGCACTTTTCGCAACTGCAACTTCACCCGTTGCGATAAATCGTGTTTAATCAAAGGAGTGTTGGAACGAATTGCCTCCAGAATTTCAGGTCCTTTTTCGGCGGGAAAAATGCTGAGAAAAACTTTTGCAATAGACAAGTCCGTGGTAACATTGACTTTGGAAACCGATATAATCAAATTGGCAATACTATTTTTACGAACTTCGCCTTGCAAAATATCGACCAAGTCTTTTTGCAATACGCTTCCTATTTTTTTCTGTCTATTCGATTCCATGCGACAAAAATACAATATTAATCGGAATTTGCTTTCTGACTTCTACGACAAAAATACGGCTACCTTTTTGGGTTTTAATATCTTTGTAGGAAAGAATTAAAAATGCAAAAAATAGAACACATCGGAATTGCTGTAAAATCGCTCGCGGAATCCAATCCCCTTTTTGAAGCCTTGCTGGGCGTACCGTCTTATAAAGAGGAAGAAGTGAGTAGTGAAGGCGTAAAAACTTCTTTTTTTAAGAACGGTCCCAACAAAATTGAACTCTTAGAAGCGACCCGACCCGACAGTCCTATAGCCAAATTTATCGAGAAAAAAGGCGAAGGGATTCATCACATTGCTTTTGATGTGGCCGATATAGAAGCCGAAATGAAACGGTTAGCCGCAGCAGGATTTGTATTGCTCAACGAGCAGCCTAAGCGCGGCGCAGATAATAAATTGGTGGTTTTTCTTCATCCCAAATCGACCAACGGCGTTTTGATTGAGTTGTGTCAAGACGCAGGGTGATGTTAACTCCAAAAAAGTATTGCAAGAAACTATAATTAATAGTAATATTGCATCGCTGAATGCTTGACGGAAGACAATATGTTTATTCCCTAGCTAGTAATCAGCTCGTAGGTCCTATAGCTCAGTTGGTTAGAGCACCTGACTCATAATCAGGTGGTCCTTGGTTCGAGCCCAAGTGGGACCACGTTAAAGCCTTGCTAAAGTATGCAAGGCTTTTTTTATGGCGTTTTGGGCGAGCAGTTTACCCCGAGAGGGACGATTCGGGGAGCCCAAGTGGGACCACGTTAAAGCCTTGCTAAAGTATGCAAGGCTTTTTTTATGGTGTTTTGGGCGAGCAGTTTACCCCGAGAGGGACGATTCGGGGAGCCCAAGTGGGACCACGTTAAAGCCTTGCTAAAGTATGCAAGGCTTTTTTTATGGCGTTTTGGTCGAGCTCCGAAGTCTCGGAATTACCTCGAGAAGCATGAATCGGGGAAAGTAAATTAGTTTTTCTTTCCTGTTATTTGAGTTCTTTGGAGAAGTCGGTACCTTGTTTTCTCACCGCTGATGTGAAACGACAGGGATATAGTATTTCACGAGTAAGCATGAATATAAAGATTCCATGACGTAATTATGGAATAGTTGTTTGCATTTTTTGGTGTTTGACCCATTTTATCTTTTTGTTGTCGATATTTTTTGTGGTAGTCTATCTTTTAATTTTCTTTTGCAGCAGAGAAACCAAAACACTTTTTTTTCGTTAATACCAATGAAGCTATATAAAGGTTACGATATTGTGAAATGTTTTGCAACTCGCTCAAAATATGAAGTAAAAAATTTTGACAAAGCGTTTTTTTTTATACTTTTACGCCCTATGAAAATCGACCCATCGAAAGTAATTCTAATCACTCTAGCGATTTTGTGCGGTAATTTAACCTTTGCAGCACCCAATCCGCCTGCGCCGATTCCACCACCACCACCAGGACTTCCGGTGGATGAAGGGTTGGTTTTTTTAGCCCTTTCGTCAGTTGCTTATGTATTATATAAACTCTCTCAATATAAAAAAGCTTCAAATTAATTTTTGAAGCTTTTCTTTTTTATTTTAACGAGTTTCAAGGATTACTTTCCTATTTCATAGAGTCTAGCGACATATTTTCCGATAACATCAAACTCTAAATTGACGGGCGTGCCTATAGTAAAGGTGTGAAAATTTGTATGTTCGTAAGTGTAAGGGATGATGGCGACACTAAAAGCATTCTTTTTCGAATCAACTACTGTCAAACTGGTACCGTTTACAGTAATCGATCCTTTTTCGATGGTAACATTGTTGGTTTGTGCGTCATATTCAAACGTAAAATACCAACTACCTTCGGCTTCGCGAATGGCTACACAAGTCCCTATTTGATCTACATGCCCTTGTACAATATGTCCGTCCAAGCGATCGCCCAATTTCATGGCGCGTTCTAAGTTCAATTTATCCCCAACTTTCCAATGCCCTACATTTGTTTTCAAAAGTGTTTCCTGAATAGCCGTTACGGTGTATTCATTACCATCGATGGCGACTACGGTTAAACACACCCCGTTGTGGGCAACACTTTGGTCAATTTTAAGTTCCGAAGTAAGTTCGGAAGCCGCCGTAATATGAAGGTTTTCCTGTTCTTTTACTAGTGCAGTTATGGTTCCTAGGGTTTCTATGATTCCTGTAAACATTTGTCGTTTTTATTTTCTAAATTTGTCCTTCAAAAGTACGCATTTAAATCGACTTCATTTACCCATGAAAAAAGCGGAGAATATTATAGTAGGAATTGCAGTTGGAGATCTTAACGGGATTGGTTGTGAAGTGATTTTAAAAACCTTTGAAGACACTCGAATGTTGGAATTGTGTACGCCCGTTTTGTTTGCCAACGTTAAAGTAATTTCTTTTATCAAAAAAACCATGCAGTCGGAATTGCCGCTTCATGGGATTGACCGTTTGGATCAATTGATTGTTGGAAAAGTGAATGTGCTTAATGTGTGGAAGGAATCGGTGGATATTCAGTTTGGGCAATTGAATGATCAAGTGGGAAGCTATGCCATTAAATCGTTTGTAGCCGCCACCGAAGCTTTAAAAAGCGATGCCATAGATGCGTTGGTTACGGCACCCATCAACAAGTATTCGATACAATCGGAGGATTTTCCATTTCCTGGCCATACCGATTATCTCGATCAACAATTAGAGGGCAATGCCTTAATGTTGATGGTTCACGATCGATTGCGTGTAGGTTTGTTAACCGATCATGTTCCTGTTAATGAGGTTTCGCAACACTTAACGCGCGAACGGGTACATCAAAAGATTCGAACGGTTTATGAAACCTTAAAACAAGATTTTCGCATCAATCGTCCTAAAATTGCGGTCCTTGGATTAAATCCTCATGCCGGTGATAATGGTGTTATTGGTAAAGAAGATCAAGAAATATTAAAACCTGAAATACAAAAATTATTTGATCAAGGTGTTTTAGTGTTTGGACCCTATTCCGCAGATGGCTTTTTTGGTTCGGGACAGCATGAAAAGTTTGATGCCGTTATTGCCTCTTACCACGACCAAGGATTAATTCCGTTTAAAACGCTTTCTTTTGGTTCGGGAGTGAATTATACGGCGGGCTTGCATAAAATTCGCACCTCACCCGATCACGGAACAGCCTTTGAAATTGCGGGAAAAAATCAAGCAGATGCCACTTCTTTCAAAGAAGCAGTATACCTTGCTCTTGACATTTATAAGGCGCGCCATGAATACAAAGAATGGTCAAAGAATCCCTTAAAAATCAAAGAAAAACAGTTGGAATCAAAAAAAGGGCATTAAGGCTTTTGAATTTGATATAAATTTATATCTTTGCACTCCCAAAGTTGAGGCTTGCAGTTAGGCAAATTGGTGAAACGATGAAAGTTACAAATGAATTTTTAATTCCTTTTACAGGATTAAAATTGGGAAAACACCAATTTGACTATCAAATTAGCCAAAAGTTCTTTGAATCGTATGCGTATTGCGATTTTGAAAATTGTGCGGTAGACGTAAAAGTGGTTTTAGATAAAAAGTCAACTTTTATGGAGTTATCATTCAAACACAAAGGAACCGTTTTTGTTCCCTGCGATGTAACGGGTGAGAAGTTCGATCTGCCTGTCAAAGGTGCTATAAAAGTGGTCGTTAAGTTCGGTGACGAATTTAACAATGAAAATGAAGAGCTTCTTGTTTTGCCCCACGGTGAGCACCAAATTGATATTACGCAATATATCTATGAGTTGATTGTGTTGTCGGTTCCCCAAAAAAGGGTTCATCCCGGCGTAAAAGACGGATCACTCAAAAACGAAGCCCTAGAAAAACTGTCTGTTACTTCGGTGAAAACCCAAGAAACAACACAAAAAGAAGAAAATATAGATCCCCGTTGGGATAAATTAAAACAACTATTAACGGATAAATAATATAAAAAATGGCACATCCTAAGAGAAGACAATCTGCGTCAAGAAGAGACAAAAGAAGAACGCACTACAAGGCTACTGCTGCGACTATCGCTACTTGCCCTGTAACTGGTGAGGCTCACTTGTATCACAGAGCGTACTGGCATGAAGGTAAAATGTATTACAGAGGTCAAGTAGTTATTGATAAATCAGTAGCTGAGGCTTAATATATACGGTAAAAAATCCCTCAAACTCTCACTATGTGGGAGTTTTTTGTTTTTTACACCTTAAAAAGTATAACTCAATTATTTTTTGTAATTTCCACCCTCTGAAACGACATGCTTTTCAGAGTGCTATTAAACCAAACTATGAGTACAATTACAGCCGCAATTACTGCCGTAGGCGCTTATGTCCCCGAGTATGTTTTGTCCAATGAAGTACTGGAGCAAATGGTAGATACCAAAGATGAATGGATTACTACCCGCACCGGAATCAAAGAGCGCCGCTTGTTAAAAGAAGCGGGGAAAGGCACTTCTTATTTAGCCATCAAAGCGGCCCAAAATCTTTTTGAAAAAAACAATATTGATCCGTTAGAAATTGATTTAATTATCATGGCAACGGCAACACCCGATATGCCTGTTGCTTCAACTGGAGTCTATGTTGCTTCTCAAATTGGTGCGGTTAATGCTTTTGCTTTTGATTTGTCAGCCGCATGTTCAAGTTTTTTGTATGGAATGTCGACGGCTGCCGCTTACATTCAATCGGGGCGTTATAAAAAAGTGTTGTTAATTGGAGCCGATAAAATGTCTTCCATTATCGACTACACCGATCGAGCTACTTGTATCATCTTTGGTGATGGTGCCGGAGCCGTTTTGTTTGAACCCAATACGGAAGGTTTAGGTTTACAAGATGAGTTTTTGCGTTCGGATGGAATCGGTCGGGAGTATTTAAAGATTGATGCGGGCGGTTCGATTTTGCCAGCTTCAAAAGATACGGTGGATAACGGACAGCATTTTGTATTTCAAGATGGGAAAACGGTTTTCAAATACGCCGTTTCTGGAATGGCAGATGTGAGTGAAAAAATCATGCAACGCAATAATTTGACTCATGACGATATTAATTGGTTGGTCGCCCATCAAGCCAACCGACGTATTATTGATGCTACGGCGCAACGTATGGGATTGGATGAATCCAAAGTGTTGATCAATATTCAACGCTATGGGAATACAACTTCGGCCACCTTGCCCCTGTTGTTGAGTGATTTTGAAAATCAATTAAAAAAAGGTGATAATCTAATTTTTGCTGCATTTGGAGGTGGATTCACTTGGGGAGCCATTTACCTAAAATGGGCGTATAACAAACAATAAACGATAACTAAAACGAAAGAACTATGGATTTAAAAGAGATTCAAAATCTGATCAAATTCGTATCCAACTCGGGTGTTGCTGAGGTAAAATTGGAGACTGGCGATGTAAAAATTACCATCCGCACCACTTTAGAAGGAAATACTCCTGATATTACGTATGTACAATCTGCACCTGTGGCTCCTGTCATTTCTCAAGTGGCGGCTCCTGCTCCTGCTCCTGCAGCAGCTCCCGTAGCTCCCGTAGCTCCTGCGGCAGATGATGCAAAATATATTACCATCAAGTCACCCATGATTGGTACTTTTTATCGTAAACCCGCCCCCGACAAATCTCCATTTGTTGAAGTTGGTTCAACCATCGGTAAAGGCGATGTGTTGTGTGTGGTAGAAGCGATGAAATTGTTCAATGAAATTGAATCGGAAGTATCGGGTAAAATCGTCAAAATATTAGTAGACGATATGTCTCCCGTAGAGTTTGATCAACCGCTATTCTTGGTCGATCCGTCTTAATTTGTAGCGATTTCCGCACGACGAGGAATACCATGCCGTGTTTGAAATCTAGGTTTAATTTAAATTGAAACAGGATGTTCAAGAAAATATTAATCGCCAATAGAGGCGAAATCGCTTTGCGTGTGATTCGCACCTGTCGTGAGATGGGGATTAAAACCGTTGCGGTATATTCTACCGCGGATGCCGAAAGTTTACACGTGAAATTTGCCGATGAAGCGGTGTGTATCGGACCTGCGCCGAGTAACTTATCGTATTTGAAAATGTCCAACATCATCGCAGCAGCTGAAATCACGAATGCGGATGCGATTCACCCAGGATATGGATTCCTTTCTGAAAACGCTAAGTTTTCTAAAATTTGTCAGGAACACGGTATCAAATTTATTGGTGCCTCGCCAGAAATGATCGATAAAATGGGGGATAAAGCAACCGCTAAAGCCACTATGAAAGCAGCGGGAGTTCCTTGTGTGCCTGGTTCTGATGGAATTTTAGAGTCCCTAGAACAAGCCAAAAAAGTAGCCAAAGAAATAGGGTATCCTGTAATGATGAAAGCTACAGCTGGAGGCGGAGGAAAAGGGATGCGTGCCATTTGGAAAGAAGATGAGCTCGATAAAGCTTGGGAAAGTGCCCGATTAGAAGCTGCAGCTGCCTTCGGAAACGATGGAATGTATATGGAAAAATTGATTGAAGAGCCCCGTCATATTGAAATTCAAGTGGTAGGTGATTCGTATGGGAAAGCGTGTCACTTGTCTGAACGTGACTGTTCGGTACAACGTCGTCACCAAAAATTAACCGAAGAAACTCCATCTCCATTTATGACCGATGATTTGCGTCAACGTATGGGGGATGCAGCGGTGAAAGCAGCAGAGTATATTCAGTATGAAGGTGCAGGAACGGTGGAGTTTTTGGTAGATAAGCACCGCAATTTCTACTTTATGGAGATGAATACTCGTATTCAGGTAGAACACCCAATTACCGAGCAAGTGATTGATTACGATTTGATTAGGGAGCAAATATTGGTTGCTGCTGGGGTGCCTATTTCAGGTAAAAACTACTTGCCACAATTGCATTCGATTGAATGTCGTATTAATGCAGAAGATCCGTATAATGATTTCCGTCCTTCGCCAGGTAAAATTACAGTGTTACATGCGCCAGGAGGACATGGAGTTCGTTTAGATACCCACGTTTATGCAGGCTATACAATTCCGCCTAACTACGACTCAATGATTGCCAAGTTGATTACCACTGCACAAACCCGTGAAGAGGCGATCAACAAAATGAAACGCGCGTTGGATGAGTTTTATATTGAAGGGATTAAAACCACCATACCTTTCCACCGTCAGTTAATGGATGAACCGGATTATGTGGCCGGAAATTATACCACAAAATTCATGGAATCCTTTAAAATGAAAGATCCCAATTAAAAATAAAGCCACCTTTTGAGGTGGTTTTTTTTGCCTACTGCTGAAGATAGTGCAAGTGGTTTAAAGTAAAATAAATGATACAATAAAAAAACCCGCTCCAATGGAACGGGTTGATTTATGTTCTAATACGAAGTATTATGCTTTGAAGGGCTCAATAGATACAAATGATTTATTATCCCCTTTTTTCTGGAATTTTACAATTCCATCAACCTTAGCGTGTAGTGTATGGTCTTTCCCCATGTACACGTTTTCACCTGGATTGTGTTTTGAACCACGTTGTCTAACGATAATGTTACCTGCGATAGCCGCTTGGCCACCATAGATTTTTACACCAAGTCGTTTCGACTCTGATTCTCTACCGTTCTTGGAACTACCGACACCTTTCTTGTGAGCCATGATGTTTTGGTTTTATAAGTTATTATTCTTCAGTTTTTTTGGTTTTCTTCGGTGCTTTTGGTGCAGCATCCTCCGATTTTTCTGCTTTAGGCGCTTTTGCTTTTTTAGGCGCTTCTTCTGTAACTTCTACAGCAGGAGCAGCTTCTTTTTTAACCGCTTTTTTTGCACCAGTGGCAGCAATGCCTTCAATAACGATTTGGGTTAAAGATTGACGGTGACCGTTTTTCTTTTTGTACCCTTTTCTACGTTTTTTCTTGAAAACGATTACTTTTTCACCTTTAAGGTGTTGTAAAACTTTGGCTTCTACGGAAGCACCTTCTATAGCTGGGGCGCCGATCGTAATTGTTCCGTTGTCGTCTAATAAAAGAACTTTTTCAAAAGAAACTTTTGAACCTTCTTCGTTCGCTAAACGGTGAACAAAAACTTTCTGGTCTTTGCTTACTTTGAATTGTTGCCCTGCTATCTCTACGATTGCGTACATAACAATAATGTTTAGTTAAAAATTTTAAGGTTGCAAATATACAAATTAATTTCATTGAAACAAGCTAATTTTTAAAATAGTCGACCTAAGGATCAAAGGTTTAGATTGCAGTATAACTCGAGACGTAAAAAAATACAGAAACCCAATTAAAAAATCTATTTTTGTGTAACAATATGCCCATTGGTGTGACTTATGGGCATTCGATTTAACGCTGGGTTCAACCCCGAAAAAACAAATAACGAATTCTTATGAAAAAATCTTTAATCGCTTTAAGTTCATTGCTTATGCTTGGAGGTACAGCTCATGCTCAAAAAGTTGCTTTTGAAGAGTATGACTTAGACAACGGAATGCATGTCATTCTCCACAACGACCCTTCGGCGCCTGTAGTGATTACCTCGGTAATGTATCATGTAGGAGCCAAAGACGAAAATCCAGAACGTACAGGTTTTGCCCACTTTTTTGAGCACTTACTGTTCGAAGGGACTCAAAACATTAAACGAGGGGAATGGTTCAAAATCGTTACCGGTAATGGTGGGACAAACAATGCCAACACCACTGATGACCGTACGTATTATTTTGAAGTTTTTCCTTCGAATAACCTAGAGTTAGGGTTGTGGATGGAATCCGAGCGATTGATGCATCCCGTGATTAACCAAATTGGAGTTGATACTCAAAATGAAGTGGTTAAAGAAGAGAAGCGTTTACGCGTAGACAATCAGCCTTATGGGCAATTGATTGCTGAGGTAAAGAAAAATATGTTTGTGAAACACCCTTATCGTTGGGCAACAATTGGTTCTATGGATCATTTAGATGCGGCTACTTTAGAGGAGTTTCAAGCGTTCAACAAAAAGTTTTATACCCCTAACAATGCCGTTTTGGTGGTGGCTGGGCAAATTGATATTGCGCAAACGAAAGCTTGGATTCAAAAGTATTTTGGACCCATCCCACGTGGTGAAGAAGTGAAGCGTCAGAAGTTTGAAGAAGCGCCGATTACGCAAGAAATCCGTGCTAGCTATGAAGATCCTAACATCCAGAAACCGATGGTGGTAGCTTCGTATAGAACACCTTCCATGAAGTCGCGTGATGCTCGTGTGTTGGACATGATTTCAACGTATTTAAGCGATGGAAATAGTTCCAAATTGTACAAGAAAATTGTCGATGATAAAAAAATGGCTTTACAAATTGGAGCTTTTAATTATTCACAAGAAGATTATGGAATGTACATTCTTTATGGAATGCCTCAAGGGGATACTACATTGGCGCAGTTAGTAAAAGAAATGGATGAGGAAATTGTGAAATTGCAAAACGAACTCATTTCGGAGAACGATTATAAGAAGTTGCAAAATAAAATTGAAAACAATTACGTAAACAACAATTCTAGTGTAGAGGGGGTAGCCGAAAATTTGGCGTCTTACTATATGTTGTATGGCGATGTTAATTTAATCAACACTGAAATCGAAATGTATCGCTCTATTACAAGAGAAGAAATTCGTGACATTGCCAAAAAGTATTTGAATCCCAACCAGCGTTTAATTCTGGATTATGTTCCAGCCAAAGACAAAGCAGACGCTAAATAATTGAATCATCATGAGAAAATCTATTATACTTTTATCAGGCTTGTTTCTGACATTCATTATGCAAGCACAAGACAGACCCCAACCACAGCCAGGACCGGCACCTAAAATTAGCATCAAAAAACCAGAAACATTTACGCTTCCCAACGGATTAAAGGTGATGGTGGTCGAAGATCACAAATTACCTCGCGTTTCCTTTAGTTTGACTATTGATAATGCACCGTATGCTGAAGGCAATAAAAAAGGAGTTGACGATTTGACCAGCAGTTTGATGGGAATGGGTTCAACCAAAACCCCAAAAGATGCGTTCAATGAAGAAGTTGACTTTTTAGGAGCCGACATTAGTTTCAGTTCCAATGGTGCTTATGCTAGTGGTTTGTCCAAATATTCGAAGCGCATTTTAGAATTGATGGCCGAAGGATCGTTGATGCCCAATTTCACGCAAGAAGAGTTTGAGAAAGAAAGCGATAAATTAATCGAAGGGTTAAAAACACAAGAGAAAAGTGTTCCTGCTGTGGCTGGTCGCGTTGAAAATGTATTGGTTTACAGCAAAAATCATCCTGCGGGAGAATATTTGTCAGAGGAAACCATTAAAAATGTAACCTTAGACGACATCAAGAAAAATTATATGACCTATTTTGTGCCTTCTCGTGCTTATTTGGTCATCATTGGTGATGTAAAATTTAAAGAAACCAAGAAGTTAGTAGAAAAATTATTTGGCACATGGACCAAAGCTACAGCGCCTGCGGTTACGTACACCCAGCCAAGTAATGTTCAGTATACGCAACTCAATTTCGTCGATATGCCCAACGCAGTACAATCGGAGATTTCGGTAGTCAATACCGTGAACTTGAAGTTGTCTGATCCTGACTTTTTCCCGGTTATCGTGGCGAATCAAGTTTTGGGAGGTGATTTTAATAGTTATTTAAACATGAATTTGCGTGAAGCCCATGGTTGGACGTATGGCGCCCGGTCCAATGTGGGGTCAAATAAGTACATGATGAGCAAATTCAAAGCAAATACCCAAGTACGTAATTCGGTTACCGATAGTGCTGTGGTTGAAATCATGAAAGAAATCAAACGTATTCGCACTGAAAAAGTAACCGATGAGGCACTTCGTAATGTGAAAGCGGGCTATATTGGTCGTTTCGTAATGCAAGTTGAAAAGCCGCAAACCGTAGCGCGATATGCTTTAAACATTGAAACAGAAAGTTTACCTGCCGATTTTTATGAAAATTACATTAAAAATATTGAGGCGGTAACAGCTGAAGATGTAATGCGTGTCATGAATAAATACGTATTGGCCGATAACTTACGCATTATCATTACAGGGAAAGCGGCTGAAGTTGTACCTGCTTTAGAAAAGTTGAAAATTCCAATGTTCTTCTTTGATAAGTTTGGTAACCCAACCGAAAAGCCAAAAATGAAAATGCCAGTTCCTGCTGGGGTAACTGTGAAAACGGTTTTAGATAAATACATGGCGGCCATAGGAGGCGAAAAAGCTGTAATGGCTGTAAAATCTATTGCAGTAAATGGAACTTCAGAAATTGAAGGTGCCCCCGCTCCTTTAGCGTATGTTTCTAAAAAAGATAGCAAAGGACGCACGTTGATGAAGTTAGAACTTACAGGGATGATGGAGTTGTCCAAACAAGTCATCGGCGATAAATCGGGTTATTCTGCAGGTCAAGGGCAGAAAAAAGAGATGACTGCTGAGGAATTTGCAGATAAAAAAGCATTGGCAGGTACCTTTGAAGAGTTGGGCTTGGCTAAGAAAACCGATGTGGTTTTAGACGGAATCGAACCTTTTAATGGCGTGGATGCTTATGCGTTGAAAAGTGGTAAAACAATCTATTATTACGATGTGAAAACGGGATTGCGTGTGGGTTCAACAACGACACAAGAGCGCAATGGACAGCAAATGACCTCTTCTATCTTATTGTCGGATTACAAAGATGTAAAAGGGGTTAAAGTACCTTATATCATTGTACTTTCTCAAGGAGGACGTGATTTAGAAATCAAAGTATCGGATGTAAAAATCAACGAAGGAGTGACCGACGCTGATTTTCAATAAGCTAAAAGCTTTTATAACAAGAAGGCTGTTCTTTTGGAGCAGCCTTTTTTTTATTTTTTACTCGAAAGGTAAACGCCAAATAATATGATAAGTGCCCCAATGCCCTGTACTGTGGTAAGTTTTTCGCCATCAACCATACCCCAACACACGGCAACCACCGGAATTAAATAGGTTACCGAAGTAGCAAAAACAGGCGAAGAGATTTGAATTAATTTGTAAAAAAGAATGTTGGCTATTCCTGTTCCAATTACGCCCAAAATCATGATGTAAAGCAACGCTTCTTGGGTAGCAGGCACCGTTATAGTTTCCAGAATGTTGGTGCTCAAAAGAATGGCTAATGCGGGCAATAGCATGACCAAAAAGTTACCGGTAGTAATGCTTAACGGTTTCACATCAGAGAGGTATTTTTTGATTAAATTCACATTGGTCGCATAACAAAGCGAGGCAATAAGCACCAACACGGTATATATATAATTTTGATTAGGGTGTGAAAGTGCTCCGTCGATAATGAGTAATAGCGTTCCTGAAAATCCGATGACAACACCAAAAATCTGACTGCGTTTAAAAGTAAGGCCAAAGGCAAGTGCTCCTAAAATAAGGGTGTTTAGGGGAGTCAAGGAATTCAGGATGGAACTCACAGCACTGCTGATTTGCGTTTGTGCAATAGCAAAAAGGAAAGCCGGAATAAAGGTGCCAAACAATGAAGTAAGCGCAATATATTTCCATTGATAATGGCGAATGTCTTTTATGCTCTGAAATCCTATGAAAAGTAAAAAAAGGGAAGAAAACACAATACGAGCGGCTCCCAGCTGGATTGGCGACAAGCCCAACAATCCTCTTTTTATCAAAATAAATGAACTTCCCCAAGTAAGCGCGAGGATAATGAGGAATAACCATTTAACTTGTTGTTGGGTCATAGCAAAGATGTTAAGGTTTGCAAAATTGGGATTATTTTATGAATGCTAGTATAAAAAAAAATTTATTTTTGTTCGCAATTCAAAGGAATAACCATGAAAATATCATCTGCATTCAGTATCCTAGCGGCTATGGTTTTGACATTAACCGCCTGTAAACAAGAGACCACTGCTGCACCAAACGGGAAAGACGTTGCTAGTGCCACCAAAGCACCTGCTGTCAAACCAGAGACAGCTTCTTTGCAAATTGATGGAATGACTTGTGCCATTGGCTGTGCCAAAACGATTGAAGAAAAGCTCGTAGAGATGCCCGGTGTACAAGAGGCGAAAGTCGATTTTGAAACCAAAAAAGCGGTCGTGAATTTTGATGCCGATCAACTTTCAGATTCTGAATTAAAAGCGGCTATCGAATCCTGCGCTGATGGCAAAACGTATAAAGTCACTGATATGAAAGTGGCTAAAAAAAGTTAACAACTTACTTAATTATATTCAACCCAAGGATTCCAATACCAATGGAGTCCTTTTTTTATTTCCATTTTAAAGATTCCATCAAGGATTGCATGTCGTTTTTAATGTAATCGGCGGCAGGCATAATGGAGTCAAAATTAGGACGCGCATAAAAATACATAGAACCACTTAAAAAATGGCGGGTACTGTCGGTCACATAGAATTGTGCATTGGTAGCGGCATTCCCACCCACGCGATAAAACATACCATATACCTTGTCTTTGGCGTTCATAAAAGGTTGTTCCATTATATTGTCGGCTTTGATTACATGTTTGTAGGTTAGTTTCTGAGTATCGCGTAATAATTGTTCTAAATTCCCTTGAATCGGTTTGTACGTAAGAAATAGCGTTGCTTTCATTTTAGGATAGGTAATCGTAAACGTGCAGTCGCCTTTTTCCTTAATTAGTGCTTCTTTATTTCGAGCAAATGATAAAGGACAGGGGCCGTTATAAGTAGTGTAAGCAGCCATAGGATATTCCAAACGCAAATGACCGGGTGGTTTTGGAATGGTTTCTTCTTTGCAACTCGTAGTACAAAATAAAAGCATTACCATTAAAAAACCGAAGCTATAAAAACGATATTGCGTTGAGAAAATGGAGGTATAATGATTCATCCGATGATTAGAATTATAGGTACACAAAGGTATCATTTAGATGCGACAATTTATTCTTTTTATCAAAGGGGTTAACGCTAAGCTAGTCGTATTATTTTAAAAATAGAGAATGTAAGTTGAAAATATAGAGACACCAACAGATTCAGGTGTTTTTGAAAAAAAGAACTGCAATTGCTTTTTGGTTTGTTTTGTAGAAACAAAATTATATTCTCACTATGGGGAACATAATCCAAGAAGCAACTGCAGTTTGACTTTTTTACATTTTAATGCAATACATTAAAACGGAAGTAGTTTAGAAAGGCATATCGTTTTCAACATGCGAGCTTGGCGTTTCATAGCTAGCATTTCTAGGTTCGTGGTTCGGAACCGAGCGGCTTTCTAAATCTTTTTTCACATTCAGGAATGTAAATTCAGTAACCTGAATTTCTGTAGTGTATTTAGTAATTCCTTCCTCGGTAGTCCATTGACGCGATTTGATTCGCCCTTCGACATAAATTTTATCGCCTTTGGATAAAAAGCGTTCGCAGATTTCAGCTGCTTTGTTGCGTACAACCAAATTGTGCCATTCGGTTGATGTAATTTTTTCGTTAGTGGATTTATTGATATAAATCTCGTTTGTTGCTAATGGAAAGCGCCCAATACAATTACCGCCTTCGAAATAGTGCATTTTAACATCATCCCCCAGATGACCAATCAGCATAACTTTGTTAAGTGTCCCGTTCATAATTAAATTGGCGTATTTATATCACGCAAAAATACGAATTAATACCTAATACGTCTTAATAAAATTATAAATTACTATTGGAAAAGGGTAATCTTCAAGAGATTCTCTTGGTACTCCAGTCGCCAATTCTTTATTAAGACTAATCTTGTAAAAACGAATATACAAATTTTGATGAGATAGTTTATGTAAAATAGCTGTTTTATTCATTTCAACTATAGAATTGATGGTTTCACTAGGCCAAATGGATTCTATTTTTTGTTGTAAATCCTCCCAAGCTGAAGATGAGGTAGTTTCAATTAAAGGAAATTGGTAGAGGTTATGCCAGATTCCTTTTTCCGTTCTTTTTTCAAGCAAAATCTTACGTTGTGGATCTTCTATGACTAGGTAATGGAAATAGCGATCGGTTACTTTTGTTTTTTTTGTTTTTACAGGCAATATATCTACTTTTTGATCGCGATAGGCTACACAACCCCATTGAAGGGGGCATTGAATGCACTGCGGATTTTTGGGTGTGCACTGTATCGCGCCAAATTCCATCAGTGCTTGGTTGAATTGTGCTGGGCGCTTGGGGTCTAATAACGTATTAGCCAAAGCAGTAAACTCTTTTTGAGCGGAAGTAGAGGCAATGTCAGTTTCAACCCCAAAAAAGCGTGCTAACACCCGATACACATTTCCATCGACTACTGCTACGGCTTCATCAAAAGCAATGGAAGCTATTGCAGCTGCGGTATAAGCACCAACTCCTTTGAGTTTTAGGAGTTCGTGATACGATTTTGGAAATTGGCCTTGGTAATCAAAGGCAACTTGTTTGGCGGTATGATGAAGGTTACGGGCGCGAGAGTAATACCCAAGTCCTTGCCATAGTTTCAATACTTGTTCTTCAGAGGCTTCGGCCAAATCGACAACCGTAGGAAAGGCTTCAAGAAAGCGCAAATAATAGGGTGTGGCTTGAGCTACTCGGGTTTGTTGCAACATGATTTCTGAGAGCCAAATGCAATAAGGGTCGCGCGTTTGACGCCAAGGGAGTTCCCGTTGGTTTTCTAAATACCAAATTAATAGTGAGTTAGTAAATTCCATGGATAATTTGAGTTTAACAAAAGTATAACTTTATGTATTTAAATTTTAATAGATTATACTTGAAAATTTGTTTTTTTAATTCCTATATTTGCACTCTCAAAAATTTACACATAATTATTAAATACGAAAGAAAATGACGAAAGCAGATATCGTAGCGAAGATTTCAGAGAAATTAGGTCTTGAAAAAGGAGATGTTCAATCTACTGTAGAAGCATTGATGGAAGAAGTAAAGGCTTCATTAGAGAACGGAGACAATGTATACCTAAGAGGATTCGGTAGCTTCATCATCAAAACAAGAGCAGAGAAAACAGGTAGAAATATTTCCAAAAATACTACCATCAAGATTCCAGCCCACAACATTCCTGCCTTTAAGCCAGCTAAAGTATTTGTTGAAGGTGTAAAAGCTAAAACTGAAGTTACAGTCTAAAAATATTTATTAATCACTAACAAATTAACCTATGCCAAGCGGTAAAAAAAGAAAAAGACATAAGGTTGCGACGCATAAACGTAAGAAAAGAGCGAGAGCAAACCGTCATAAAAAGAAAAAGTAGTTTTTAACTACTTTTTTCTTTTTACACGTTCCTTGAAATTACGGGAAAAACTTAACAAAATTCGAAATAAATACTGTTTTTTAGGTTGTTTTACGTTGCAACCCTAATCAATCGTTAATTTTTTTTATTTTTCCCAACGGGTAAACAACCTGTATAAATGTTTAATCCATCCTAAAATTGGTCTTTAAAGACCTGTTCCGGGATAAAAATTTACATCATGAATAAAGAACTTATCATCCGAAAGGGTGAAGATGCTGTAGATTTTGCCTTATTAAAAGATGGAAAACTCATTGAATTACACAAAGAAGAAGAAGATCGAAGCCAATTTTTGGTAGGTGATATTTTTATTGCCAAAATTCGTAAACCAGTCCCAGGACTCAACGCAGCCTTCGTTAACGTTGGATTCGAGAAAGATGCATTTTTGCATTATCATGATTTGGGACCCAATCTCACTTCTTATTTGAAATTCATTAAACTTGTAAGCACAGGTAAATTAAAAGATTTCTCCCTAAAAAACTTTCCGTTTGAAAAAGAGATTGATAAAAATGGTGCCATCGCCGATGTGTTGAGCGCCAATCAATCGGTACTAGTTCAAGTGGTCAAAGAACCCATTTCCACCAAAGGACCGCGCATCAGCTCAGAGCTTTCGTTTGCGGGACGATATTTGGTGTTAGTGCCGTTCTCCGATCGGGTTTCGGTTTCACAAAAAATCAATTCACGAGAAGAAAAAGACCGACTCAAAAAATTAGTTACCGCCGTCAAACCGAAAGGATTTGGTGTTATTGTGAGAACAGTAGCCGAAGGCAAATCAACAGCCGAACTCGAAAAAGACTTGCAAAATCTGATGAACAGATGGATTGCAATGTGCAAACGATTACCTACGGCACATCATCCGTCGAAAGTATTGAGCGAACTTACCAAAGTTTCTTCGATGCTTAGAGACATTTTCAACGATACCTTTACAGGAATCACCGTTGATGATGAAGTGTTGTACCAACAAACTAAGGACTATTTAGCCGAAATAGCGCCGGAGAAACAAAAAATTGTGAAGCTTTATCAAGCCGTCGATCATCCGATTTTTGAACGGTTTCATATTGAACGACAAATCAAAACTTCCTTTGGGAAAACCGTTTCCATGAGTAAAGGAGCCTATTTGATTATCGAACATACGGAAGCGCTCCATGTAATCGATGTGAATAGTGGCAACCGCTCCAATAAAGCAACCAGTCAAGAAGGCACCGCTATGGAAGTCAATTTGATTGCAGCTACAGAAATTGCGAGACAGTTGCGACTGCGCGATATGGGTGGGATTATTGTGATTGATTTTATTGATATGCAAAATCCTGAAAATCGCAAAGTACTCTATGATCATCTCAAAGCGGAAATGAGCGATGACAAAGCAAAACACAAAATTTTGCCTCCGAGTAAATTCGGATTGGTCCAAATTACACGACAACGGGTGCGACCTGAAGTCAACATTAAAACACAGGAAGAAGATCCTAGCCAAGGATCACAAGGCGAAGTCGATGCGCCCATTTTGTTAATCGACCGCATTGCTTCCGATATTGAACGATTAAAAGACAGTCAAAATAAGTTGGTGCTTAATGCCCATCCTTTTGTGGCTGCCTACCTTACCAAAGGTTTTCCATCTTTACGTTTGAAGTGGTTCTTCGAACATAAAAAATGGGTGAAAATCATACCTCGTGATGCTTACACGTACCTCGAATACCGTTTCTTTAACGAAGAAGGAAACGAGATTAAAGAATAAAGAAAAACCGCCTTTCGACGTGATAGGCGGTTTTTTTGTTTTTGGGCAGCAATTCCGGCTTTCCGCTGTACTTGCCTGCCGAATAAGGTAGGTCTCCCTCCTAACGTCGGGAGGATGCCGCTTCAACCTGCCTGCCGGTAGGCAAGTCCGGGCTGCAACATGCTATCAATCGCTTATCAACTCGACTTTACGTTTGATTTCATTGCCTTTTTCATCCACTACCGTCACCCGATGCACGCCTGTTTGGGCCGTAATCTGCATTTCGTGAAAGGTTTGGGTGGTTCCCAAAAATCGGTCATCCACATACCAATACAATTTGGCTTCTCGATTAGAATGGGCCACCTTAAATACCACAGGCTGTATCACTCCGTTAAAGTTTTTGGTCAAATAAATTTTACTCTTAGCCCGCGGATATATAAAATCCATTTGTACCTGTGCCTCCCCCACACAATCCGACCGAAAAGGCGGTAAGGTTTGGTAATCAATATGTAAGCTTTTGTAATACCACTCCCAAACGGGGGGCAATACAAACCATTTTTTTGACACTATTTGATCTACTGATTCACAATTACTATTCACTCTAAACTGTTCGGTTGGGTCCAAATGCACCAATTTATGATATGGGCATACTTTGGTTTTTAATCCTTTTAATGGGATCCATTGTTTTGATTTCGGACAGTCGTCTTGGGCAATATGTCCGCTCTGCGTGCAGATTTCTGCTTGTTCCAAATCGTTTAATGGCGCTTTAAACCAACTCGATTTGGGCAACGTATTAAAAACATCAAATAATATGGGAGCAGCACTTTCTACTCCCGTCAATTCGGGTCGGCCCTCTCCCGAGGCATTTCCCACCCAAACTCCAACGACATAACGTGAATTGGTGCCAATCGCCCATGCATCACGGTTTCCAAAACTGGTCCCCGTTTTCCATGCAATGGGTAGTGCTGAATCATAAAACTTCCAGGCTTCATCGCCTTCTGGGCGGTTAACTTCTTTCATCGCCGTGTAAGTAAGGTAAATCGAACCCGCTCCGAAAAGGGTTTTATCAAAGGAGTCTGCCCCAAAATCGAGTTCATTTCCCTGTATGTAATTCAAATCAGCAAACTCATGACTACGGTATTTTTTGGTTCGATTATAATAATTTAAGGTCGATGTCATATTGGCATACGTCTTCGATAAATCCCATAAATTACTTTCAGCGCCGCCCAAAATCAACGACAATCCATAATGATCGGGATGTTTGTTGATGTTTTTTTGCCCCAATTTTTGTAACGTTTCATAAAACTTCGGAATGCCGTGCTCTTGCAACATCAAAACGGCTGGAATATTCAAAGAACGCGATAAAGCATGCTGTGCAGGCACCGCACCGTCAAAGGTTTGGTTGAAGTTTTGAGGCGCATAACCTGAAATTTGAGTCGGAATATCCGCTACTAAAGTGTTGGGTAAGAGTTCGCCCTCATCCAACATCGAGGCAAACAGCAAGGGTTTTAAAATACTTCCCGTACTGCGCGGCGCACCAATGATATCGACATCTTTGCCGTGTTGCAAGTCGGTAGGTGCATTGCCTACATAACTCACAATATTTCGGTTTTGCACGTCGATCACAATCACCGCCAAATTATGAACTTCGTTTTGTTTGTATTGGTTATAATAATAACTCGCAATCTGATTCACTCGATTTTGCATGGGCAATTCAATCGTTGTGGTGATGCGTTCACCGGGATATTTTTTGACTACCCGTTCCAATAAATGTGGAGCCAATTGCGGTAAATCATAGGGTTTTTGGGGCAAAGGTTCTTTCAATGCCAATTCGTAAGTGAGTTGGTCAATCTCTTTATTTTGAAATAATTTTAACAATAACGCATTGCGTTTTTTCAATAATTTTTCCTGATTTTTTCCCGGATAAATCAACCGTGGCGCATTAGGTAGTACTGCCAATGTCGCACTTTCCGCCCACGATAGTTGATGCGCTTGCACACCAAAATACCGCCAAGAAGCCATTTCCAATCCCACCACATTTCCACCAAAAGGGGCATGTGCCGCATAGAGTTCAAGAATCGTATCCTTAGAGTGGCGAAATTCCAATCGCGTCGCCAAAACGATTTCTTTTATTTTCTCCCAATAGGTGCGGTCTTGTTTATTGCGTGATAATCGGATCACTTGTTGGGTCAGCGTACTCCCGCCGCGCACCACTTTACCCGCCACGCGATTTTGTTGTATAGCTTTGTACATGGCTATTGGATTGAATCCCCAATGCTGGTAAAAATGTTCATCTTCATAATAGACAATGCATTTTTTGAATTTTTCGGGAACACTGTCCTTTGCTGGGAAACGCCACTGACCATCCGTAGCAATTTTAGCGGCCAGCAACTGTCCCTCCGAACTTTCAATTACGGTGGCGTAAGGGACTTGAAACAGGGTGTGGGGTAACGAGAAATAATAAACCAAAAGGACAATTATTAGGATTGCTGATTTTTTGGGATGCTTACGTACACGCGTTTTTACCGCTTGGAAAAACGGTGAAAACCTAGATTTTAAGTAGTGAATAAATATGTAAATCTGTTTTTGCAATGATTTATTAATTTAGACCTAACAGGTTTTTAAAACCTGTTAGGTTTATTTATTGTTCAAGAAAAATGATATCCTTTAAATGTTCAAAGTTTATTTTTTTCAAATCATGTCCGTGTTTAAAATTATCAATCCCTCCAAATAATGCAATTATATATTGACGGGTTAACAAGGTTGGCTGTAGACAAAGATAAGCTTTATAGGAGGTATGTTTGTAAGAAGTAAAATCGTGACAAACCTTATGATATTCGGGATTTAAATGTACAAAAGCAATAGCCTGAATTAGGGATTCATTTGAATTGATTCGATTTCTTTTTAGATGTTCTTGGAATAAACTACCTGTTCTTCCATAGGCTTTATTTATTGCCTTTGCATAGCTGTTAAAAAAGTTGGCAAAGGGCAAGTGCAATTTGTCTTCCGCTATACTATTCAACTCAACTTGTTCTTTTATTTTTAGAATGATATGAAAATGATTTTTCATCAAACAATAGGCATAAATTTCAGCAACTGGATGAATGTATTTTTTCATGAGATTTAAAAAATAGAGATAGTTTCGCTCCTCTAGGAATAAATTTTCTCCATTATTACCTCGATTGTAAACATGGTAGTATCCACCATATTCAAATAGTTCTCGTTTCATATTGGCTTATAGTATAGACCTAACAGGTTTCGAAACCTGTTAGGTCTGGTTAAACTAGGCTTATAAATTTTTTCAACCTATCGGTATAGGCTATTCATTAACCACTTCCACCCATTGTCCTTTGGTTCGGGTAATGAATTCATGGTCGTACATCGCTTCACATTGTAATCCAGGTAAATAGTATTTCCCGAGGTAGGAAGCGTTCAATAATAACTTAAAGGTACGGGTTTCTCCCCCTTTTAGGCCAAAATAATAGTTGGCGCGGTCATCGCGAATATCCATATAATCCACCGTGTTGTCGGTTGCATTGCCGTATTCGGTATACCGAGTGTTTACAATTTCAAATCCAGACGGAATGATTTGAGTCAAGGCAATATTTTCCACATAATCATTCTTCAAGTTGGTTAAAGTCACTATGGCAATAAATTCGGTCCCTTGCGTTATTTTACTCACGTCGATTTTGTTGCCTTTTCGATCTTTGAATACCAAGGACGCTTTCACATTATTCTCCATTGTCTTTTCTTTTCCAACCGGTAGAATGCCGCTATTGTAGACACGAACAAATAAGGTGTTCTTCAAATTGTTTTTCAAAGTGACACTGTTTGATCCGTTTTGAACGATTAAAGTACGTTGCGAAAGTGATTTTGCCGAATTAATCGTCTCCGATTTTCTATTTTGAATCACATTGACATTCATGCCTTTTCCTCCATTGGATTGCGCAAATTTTGACATAGCATACAAGCAGTAGGCTGAAGTTTGCGTACTCATCCATTCGTCTGAAGCCATGTTTTTCGCCAATTTTGTGGCCAATTGGAATGCTTGTGTTTTTTGACCCAATAGGATCAACGTTTCCAATGCCATAGCACGATTGCGTTCGCGCGAACCGTAATAATAGTCATAATAGTTTTCGTCCGTATACTCCTCATCAATTTTAGCACGAGAAAGTAACGCCATACCCGCATTATTTTGTTTCAATAAGGCAAAAGTTGCCGCAAGACGTAACTTGGCTTCATTGGATATATCACGGGTTTCTCGCAAACGGTTCATCGAGGCCAAATCAGGGTTTCCAGCTAAGGCCAAGGTATACAAGCGATAGGCTTGTGCAATATCATTATGACTTTCAAAACGCCATTGTTTGGCAACCCGTTGTTGGTAAGCAATCCATTTTGTTTTAAACGTAGGAGGCAAAGCATACCCTTTTTTCTCCGCTTCAATCATAAAATGCCCCGCATAGCTGCTTCCCCAATCGTCGGCATAGTTACTGCCTGGCCAATAACTCAAACCACCACTCGCCGTTTGGAATTTCGACAACCGCTGTATTCCTGCGGCGACATTGTGCTGAATACGATTTTTACGACTCGTGTCTAAATCCATTATATCCATCAAATACAATTGTGGAAATACCGAGGATGTCGTTTGCTCCACACAACCGTGAGGGTACTGAATCAGATACTCCATTCGGCGACCAAAATCAACGGTAGGCATGGACGAAATTTCGACTACCGCTTTGTTACTTCCCACAATTCCAAAGGTTTTCCAGTTGATGGATTTACTCGAATTCGGACTTAAAACTACATCTGTATAAGCAGTGGTTACTGGATTCGGGTTAAAAATATCGACTTCAATTTCATAAACCGAGCGTTCCTTGCCCGAAGTAGCAATCACTTGTACTTTTCCAACGCCCATGACATTGGCAATTTTTAAATTAAAAAAGGCCATTTTTTCATCGGGACGCGCAAAAGTAACCGATTGTGTCGCTTTTCCTGCAATCACAATGCCGCCAGTGGTTTTCACTTGTACCGTTACATTTTTCACCTGATTTTCCATAGCGAAAAGCGTCACCGGCAAGGTCACTTGTTCAGAAGGTGTAACTTTTCTTGGGAATGAAGCCAACACCATCAACGGACTGCGTACGGGTGTCGTTTTTTCCACACTTCCATAGGCATTGCTCTCGGAATTGGCAGCAACTACCATGGTGCGAACCGATCCGATGTATTTCGGCAACTTGATTTGGTGGGTTTTTTCAGCGCCTTTTTCCAATTTAAAAGGACCTAAAAATACGACCACAGGTTTGAATCGGTTCGCTTTTTTCGATTTTCCACCGCCTGCATCAGCGTCACCACCAATACTGAAAACCTGATTCACACGGCCGCCATAGGCTCCAATCACATCATTGTAAATATCCCAAGTACGCACACCCAAGGCTTCCCGTTTGTAAAAATCATCCCATGCGTTGGGGGTTTGGAAACGGGTAAGATCCAACAAACCTTCATCCACAATGGCAATGGTATAGGTCATCGCTTTGCCTTGTTGCTCACTTACTTTGATGTTCACTGTTTGCTCGGGTTTTAAAACTTCAGGCATCACCAATTTGGGTTGTAAAACCGTTGACTTGTCGGTTACACCTATGGGAACAACGCCATACATTCGAATCGGCGCATCGTTTTTCGTAGAGGCATGCGGTTGTAATAAGGTCACATTGATGTACACATTCGGCGCCATATCGGCGGTAATCGGTACATCAATCGTGGTTTCACTCGATTTTGTCTTGGCCCATAATGTTTTTAGAACTTTGGAACCATTTTCAATTGAAATCAATGCCCGTCCCCCTTCACTGGAAGGTAAAAACACTTTGGCGGTTTCACCTACGGCGTATTCTTTTTTATCGGTATTAAAACGTAAAACAGTAGCGCCGTCACCATCGACATTGCGGGAACGAGAAGACCAATACGGATAGTCTAAAAATACTGTAGTTCCAGAAGCATGTCCACTAGTTGGATCGATAACACGCACTAAATAGCGCCCCCAGTCATCGCCAGGTACAGAAAATACCACTTGACCACGACCGGAAGCATCGGTGTTGATTCGGAACAACTTATACGAAGTCGTCACATTGGCCGTATTGTAGTTGGATAAATCTTCATTGGAAGCATCCCACCACCAACGCGATTCCAAACGGTAGACGCGAACTTCCAAGTTTTTCACCGCAACGGGATTCCCGTTTTCATTCACCGAAATGATTTCATAGCGGTTGTTTTTATCCGTTTCAATTAAACCATATTTATTCGGGTCGGGTGCTTTTATTCCGACATAGGTTTTGTACGGGGAATAATTTACGGCTGCCACATCGGTACTGACATCGCCACCCTGTTCGTAGACTTTGGTAATGAATGCCGCGCGAAGCATGCCTGATGCTTGTCCTTGAATAGTCGGATTTATAGGAATTGAAACCTGCCCATTTTCGTTGATTTTTCCCGAGAAAATATTGATTTCTTCTGTGGAAAATTTACGGGAAGGATCGTCAAAAATATAATTCGAATACCCTTTGAAAGTGGTAACTTGTTGCGAGAATTTGGCTTGCACTTCGGTTTTCAAATTTTTAGCCACCGCACCATGCAACCATGTCACTTGAACGGTATTGGTGTTTTTTTCACCCGTAGAAAGCATTTTGCCATTAAAGCTATTTTTGATTTTTAAGCGGTTGGGCTTAATGGTTTCAATTTTAATGCTTTTATAAAAATGAGCACCACCAACACTAATCCGTGCTTCCCAATTACCCGTGGGTGCATCGGCTTCAGTAGGAATCGTAAAGGCATAATGGTTCAATTCGTTTTTAGTCTGTACCGTTTGATACACCGTTTTACCTTTGGGATCATTAAAGCGCAATTTAATGGGATGGTTTTCAGGAAGTTTATTGTTGTTGTCATTCAAAATAAAGGACAAATACACGTTGTCACCCGGACGCCAAACGCCACGTTCACCATAGATGTAGCCTTTCAGCCCTTTTTGTAAACTTTCACCCGAAACATCGAAATTACTTACCGACAATGAAAGTTCGTCATCCAGCTTGACATACGTACTTTGATTGCCTTTGGAAACTACCGCGAAGTATACCATTTTCGTCAATTCGAAAGTCGCCATACCATCGCCATCCGTAGTGGTTTCGGCTAATTTTTGTTGTTGGTAGTTGAATAATTCTACTTTCGCACCCGATTCAGGGTCGGTCGTTACAATATTACTTACAGCAACAGTCACTGATTTATTATTGCCGCGTTTTACAATCACGCCTAAATCCGTTGCTAGAATATTTGTGCCGCGTTTGGTGTTGTAATAATAATAGCTAGAACATGGATCTTGACTTTCCATCCAGTTGTAATCCTCCTCATAGTAATAGTAATAGCCGCCACCGCCACTGTAATTTACATCGTCTTCATTTTCTTCTTCTTCCTCCTCATTGGACGATTCCTCCGAACTGCCTTCACATTTGTACAAAGCATATTTTTTACGGAATGAAAATTCTACTCGGTAAATCGCTCCAGGTTCGGGTTCGATAATTTTGGAAATATCCAGCGCATAGGTATTCCATTTGTTGTAATTATAGAGATTGTTCTGCTTGAGTTGCAACGTGGTTTTCGCGATGGGCTGACTCACACGGCGCAAGTTTTGCGTGCCATTGAGTTCGTTGTCTTGCAAAAATTGAAGAATATTGTTCTTGTAAATTTTATAGATTTTTACATCTACGGCATTCAAACTGGCCGCTTCAAAATTCACTTTTAAATTGTTCGAACTAGGGAGAATGCTTCCACTTTTCACCAATTTCACCCCAGGCTTGATCGGGTCGAAAATCAACGTTTCAGTATAGTTTTCTTTGAGTTTGAAGCCGTCACTACTTTCGATTCCAGCAAAAACTTCTACTAATTTATTGGCCGAAATCATTTTGGGTTCTTCCTCTTCTTCATAATCTGACACCTCATCGGATGTATCGATGACCATGGTTGTGTCTACCACTGCAGCAACTGTGTCCACCGCAACTTCTTCAGTGGCTACGGCTTCGTTTTGTGACGTTTTTTGAGTGTTCGTTGTGGATACTACATTGTCGAAATAGACTTTGAGTACATTCCCCATCGTACTAAATTTCAAATTGTCAGTATTTTGTATGTTGACCATACCGGTAAAGTTTTGGTCTTTTTTCAACGGATCCGAGAAATTGATTAAAATCGATTGGTTGTTTTCATCCCCCGAAGTGATATGCACTACTTTAAATTGATTTTTCCCAGGGATTTTAATTTCCACGAAACCTTCTTGATCTTCAACATCGGCATCATCACCATCCCATTTTAAGGTGATGGTACTTTCATCATCATAGCGTTGAATGCTGTCAATGAGGAATTTGAATTCGGTAGGTGAACTCATTTCCTTGTCGAGTTTTACTTTTAAATCATCCCCATTTTGCGTAGCGCTGAGAATTTTTTGAGCTAACTCAAAATCCATTTCATCTGCAGTACGAATCGTTCCATATTGGTAATAATAATCCTTGTTGTACGACTGTAAATCCTGGGTTTGAATGATAAAGTCTTGTTTGATAGTTTTGAATGAAAAATTAAAAGCTTGCAGTTTTTCATCGGAAACAGTCGTCAGTTTCTCCAAATTCAACGTCACTTGGTACAAGGTGTTTTGGTCCAAAGGTTCATCAGGAATAAAGGCAATCGTGTTGGAGGATAACATTTTCACCTTTCCATCCACACTCGGGGAAATAGAGAATAAATCATCATCCAATTCTTGCTCGGGATTCCAATCCTTTTTTTGGAAGGCGAGTTGCACCCGAATGTCGGATTTCGCAGGAATAAAGCCAGAGGTAAAACCAGCAATGTACGCTTTGAAAAGCATAGGGTCGGAATCAAAATCGGCTGCTGATTTTTTCGAACAAGCGGCTAGGGTCACTACGACCATGAGCACGGACAGAAACTTAAAAGTTTTCATAAAATGGGTGAATGAAGATACGTTTATTTATAGGTTGGTCGGTTGCGGAATGGCGAAGAACGAGTTAGGTAGCGCAAATAGGTTAGCGTCTTTTTTTAAAAAAATCTTTCATCAATTGGGCACATTGTTCGGCCATCACTCCTGAAATAACTTCGGTTTTAGGATGCAATTGAGTGCCTAAGGTCATAAAACCCCGTTGTTCATCGCGGGCACCAAACACAATTTTGGATATTTGACTCCAATACAAAGCGCCGGCACACATTTGACAAGGCTCCAATGTGACATACAACGTGCACCCTTTGAGGTATTTTCCCCCTATAAAATTGGCGGCTGCGGTGATGGCTTGCATTTCAGCATGCGCCGTAACGTCGTTTAGCATTTCGGTGAGATTATGGCTTCGGGCAATGACCCGATTCTCTACTACAATAATCGCGCCAACTGGAATTTCACCTTTTTCAAAAGCATTTTCAGCCTCAAGTAAGGCTTTTTTCATAAAGTATTCGTCGGTGAAAATGGGTTCCATAAAAACAAAAATAGGAATTCAATTTGTACCTTTGACTCATGGGGCAATATTTACTCGCACAAATTCAATCTCCGGCCGATTTACGGCAACTCGATATCCCGCAATTGGAGCAACTCGCACAGGAATTGCGTGAAAAAATTATTGGGGTAGTCGCCGTGAAAGAAGGGCATTTGGGGGCGAGTTTGGGCGTCGTCGAATTGACCATTGCCTTGCATTATGTGTACAATACGCCCAATGACTTGTTGGTGTGGGATGTAGGGCATCAAGCTTATGGCCATAAAATTTTGACGTGTCGCCGGGATCAGTTTGAAACCAATCGGCAAAAAGGCGGGATTTCGGGATTTCCCAAACGCTCCGAAAGTGTCTATGATACCTTTGGCGTAGGCCACTCCTCCACTTCGATTTCTGCGGCTTTGGGGATGGCGCTTGCTTCCCAATTGAAAGGCGAACAACGGTCGCATATTGCAGTAATTGGCGATGCCTCGATTGCTAGCGGAATGGCGTTTGAAGGACTGAATCATGCGGGCGTAACCGATGCCGATATTTTGGTAATTTTGAATGATAATGCGATCGGAATTGACCCGAGTGTGGGTGCCTTGAAGACCTATTTGACGGCTGTGAAAGAAGGAAAGAACCCGAAGCAAAACAACATGATCAAGTCGTTGAACTTTGCGTATTCGGGTCCGATAGACGGCCATGATTTCCCTATTTTAATTAAAGAATTGCAACGATTGCAAAAGGTGAAAGGCCCAAAGTTTCTACACGTCATCACCACCAAAGGCAAAGGCTTATTACAAGCCGAACAAGATCAAGTCAAGTACCATGCGCCAGGAAAATTTGATGCGACTACGGGCGAACTCATAACCAAAGAAGAATCTCATTTGCCTACCAAATTTCAAGATGTTTTCGGTCATACCTTGGTAGAATTGGCACAGCAAAATCCCAAGATTATCGGAATTACCCCTGCCATGCCGTCGGGGAGTTCGATGAAATATATGATGGAAGCCTTTCCCGAACGCGCTTTTGATGTGGGGATTGCTGAGCAACATGCGGTGACATTGGCTGCGGGAATGGCTACCCAAGGAATGGTGGTGTTTTGCAATATTTATTCGACCTTTTTGCAAAGAGCCTACGACCAAGTAATTCACGATGTCGCCTTGCAAAAGTTACCCGTGATTTTCTGTTTGGATCGTGCCGGTTTGGTGGGCGAAGACGGCGCTACCCATCATGGTGTTTTTGATTTGGCTTATTTGCGCTGTGTGCCCAATATGGAAATTGTAGCGCCTTTGGATGAAGTTGAGTTGCGCCAACTGTTGTATACCGCTTCTTTAGGGTTAGAAAATCCAATCGCTATTCGCTATCCACGGGGTCGTGGCGTAGGTTTGGAATGGAAAAAACCCTTTGAAAAAATAGACTATAAAAAAGGAAAGGTACTGCAGCAAGGTTCGGATATTGCGATAATTTCAACGGGTTTTATTGGAAATAATGCGCTTGCCGCTTTAGCTGATTTTGACTCAAAAGAAAAGGTGAGTTTGTATCATTTTGGGTGTGTAAAACCACTAGACGAAGTGCTTTTGCATGCCCTTTGTAAGCAGCATCGGGTTGTAATCACTTTAGAAGACGCTACGATTGAAGGCGGATTGGGCAGTGCTGTTGCCGAATTTGTAACCACTCATGATTATAAACTTCCGATACATCGATTGGGGATACCGGATGTATTTATTGAGCACGGTACCATTGCTCAATTGCAGGAACTATGTGGTATAACCCCCATGGCCATTCAGCAGTTTTTAGGGACGCTTTTAGAAAGATAAGCGTGAATTTTAGCCCGGACCTGCCTGCCGGTAGGCAAGTTGCAGCGGCAGCTCCTGATGCAAGAGGGACTATAGCGGAAAGCCGGACAGGATGTGATTTATGCACCAAAAAATGTTGCTCCAAAAAAAACGAACCCTTTTGAGGTCCGTTTTCGATTTAGTTTTTGATGATTTTTTCGGTGATTTGTATGCTTTCTCCAGTAGCTTGTAGGATGTACATTCCCGATTGTAAGTTCCCCATAGGAATTCGGTTTAAAGTCCCGTTGCTCCATTGGTCTTGGTACACCACACGACCGTGGATATCGATTAAACGAACTTCCAGCGCACTGCTATAATTAGGGAGTTCTACAAACACCTCGTTGGTCGCCGGGTTGGGATAAACGCGATAGGTAAGGCTATTTTCAAAAATAGAAGTCCCCAATGCCGTACAATTGGGTCCGGGAAGGGGTTGCGTAAAATCTTCTACTTGGTCGGCTGAGTCGTTACGATTACCCGAACTTGCATTGATTCCCAGGCCTCTGCGGGCAAAAACCTCCCAAATCATACAATAATCAGCACCGCCCGTGGTAGCTTGATCGGCAGCGATTAAAGCATCGCGGCCTTCTATAAAGGAAGGATTACAGGGTTGCAATTTCAATCCATCTAATACCAATCGCATCACACGGTTGTTTCCACCAGTTCCTGAATATTTATTGTTATCATACCCATATTTGGCGACATAAGCCCAGGTTAAATCCCAAAGCATGGCACACCAAACCTCACCAATATTGTGGGGTGAAACTGTAGTATTCCCGTCGGCATCGGTGATAAAGTTATCGTTCACTGTAGCGAATGTACTCGGGTTGATCGTCATATCAGTAGTATACGGAAAACGACGTATACCTCGTCCTGTGGT
>CANHRI010000028.1 GCA_947463515.1 Flavobacteriaceae bacterium | reverse complement strand
TAAAAATGGCGCTTTTTCTTCGGGCTTTAAGCGTAAGGTTGTCGTCCAGTAATCTTCTGTAAAATGACGATCTATAAATTGGTCGAGGGTTTCCGCGTTGGCAGTAGGTTCCTCTTTTTTCTTTTTAAAAAGTTTTCCAATTCCTTTAAACAAGGATACAAAATTCACCCCATAGGGCATGGATCCGTCATACACTCCCGTATACGAGCGCAATTCTTCTCTTTTTAGCTCCGCCAATCGTTGCTCGCCCGGGCTGACACTCACTTTGACATTGCTTAGATTGTCGACAGCTACTTCATCCAATTGAATCGCTTTGGGGGTAAGTTCAATATCGTAGAGCCAAACAGTTTCATTTACAATAGTGATTTTTTTTATTTCAAAATCAGGGTGTACAATGTAAAGTACATCATTTAACGCCACGTCAATAGAAAAAGAACCATCGGGCGCTGACGTTACATGTTTTTGTGTTCGGGTATTGGCAATATCGGCTTTTGCAATCCACATTTCTTGCGCGCGCAAAGTGCCCTGAATACGAAAACTCTGACCCACAGCATCGGTGAAAGCAAAGAGAAAAAAAAAGAAACCGAGAGCCGTTTTCATAAGAGAAAGGTTAGTACAACGAAGGTACAAATTCCCAAAGTGCTCCTGTTCCAAAATTTTGTTAATTCTAGGAAATATCTAGTATCGCCTTATTTTTTATCCAAATAAAAATCGTTGGTAAGGGCGCGATAGGCATTGGTATAATGGTGGCGATCGAGTTCGATAACCATACTGTCGGTAGTCAGGGAACGATGTTCTCGTGAAAAGGCAAGAAGGCTGCGCTTTACAGGGCTAGTGGGGGTGCCTTGTACGTGGGTAATTTTAAAAGGATACAATTCGTTCTCGCGAGCCAAATCAATAATTCGTTCCTCCTCTTTGGAAGGAATGATAAGGGCAAGTACTCCAGACTCCGAAAGAAGAATACCTACGGCTTCCATGATGTCTTCAAAAGGCAACGATTGATTTTGACGAGCACGATCGCGATGTTCACTGCCAGAAGATACGGTTTCCATATAAAAGGGTGGATTGGAAACGATCAAATCATATTCTTCGTCTTGCAATTCCTCCATAAAATCGTCCAGTGAGGCATGAAAGCAAAACAAACGGTCGTTCCAAGGGGAGTTCTCAAAATTTTCAACGGCTTGTTCAAAAGCATCGGCATCGATTTCAAGGGCGTCAAGGTGTTCGGCTCCACTTCGTTGGGCAAGCATCAAAGCGAGGAGTCCGGTGCCTGTTCCAATATCCAAAATTGAAAACGGATGGTGATCTATAGGCGTCCAAGCACCCAAGAGTACCCCATCGGTACCTACTTTCATGGCACAACGGTCTTGTTCAATGGTGAATTGTTTAAATTGAAACATAAGTGTTAAAATCAATTGTTTTAAATTCCAATAAAAAAATCCCAAATTCCAAAATGGAGAAATTTCAATTAGGAAAATTCCAAATTTCAAAATTAGGTAGAACTTTTGGATATAATCGAGGAAAATATTTTTCTTAGTTCATCGGCTTCTTCCAATAGTGAAAGAGAGCTTTTAGCACAATCAGGATTCAATTCTTGAAGTAATCGTATCCAATATTTAGATTCTTTTGCTTCTTTTCGGGATACTTTTATTCGAAATAAAAAATCTTTATCGCCAAGTTTTTCATTTGCTTCAATATAATTCGCCCCAACCGAACCCGATGAACGAACGAGTTGTTTTGCATCTTCTAGGTTTGAAATTGTTTTGGGAAGTTTTCGGACATATATACGACAGTTTTTTGCAAATAAATACGTTCTTTCCTCTAAGTCATAGGGTTTATTCATGCAATGGGTGTTTGGCGTTTATATTATGAGAATTTAAATAATTGGGATTTGGAATTTAAACTATTGGTCCCGAAATTTCGGGAGGGATTTTAACTATTGGAATTTCTTAAAGATATAAGTCCACCAATCCTTCAGGCGTATTAAGTACAATTTTCTTTTGGGCGCGATTCACTTCGATAATGAAATCGTCAATCATGGGAACAAGAATTTGGCGGGTATTCCATTCAATTTCAAAAAGGGGCTGGGCAGTCGTATCGTTTACGCCTACAATTTGGCCTATGGGACCTAAGCGCTGATCTTCCACGGCAAACCCAATAATTTCATGGAAATAAAACTGATTTCCCTCAAGAGGAGGAAGCACCGAAAGGGGAAGGTAAACTTCACTGCCTAGAATTTCATCGGCCTCGGCTTCGGTATCGACGTCTTCAAACTTGACGCGGAGAAAATCTCCTTTATGGAGTTGCGCTGTTTCAATAAAAAATGGAACCAGATTTTTGCCTAAATTGACAAAAACTGATTCCATATTTTCATATAATTCGGGTTGATCCGTATCTAAATAGAGTAGGACTTCACCTTTGAAGCTAAATTTTTTCGCGATTTTGCCGAGATAGAAACAGTCTTTCTTTCGCATTACCGCTTGATAACGAATTAGGCTTCTTCGCTAGTTTCTTCAGCAGCAGGAGCTTCTGGAGCTTCCTCAACCGCAGGAGCTTCTTCTATCGCCACTTCAGCCACTACTTCTTCAGTAGCTGTTTCAGCTGCTTCTTCCGCAACTTCCTCTGTTGCTTCTTCAGCCTCAGCAGCTTTCAAAGCTTCTTCAGCGGCTTTAGCACGTTTTTCGTTAACTTCTTTTTCAGCTTTCAAAGCTTTTGCTTTAGCATCATCTTTTGCTTTAGACAAACCGTCTTTTTTAGCATCTACTTTGGCTGCTTTTTCTTCCAACCAAGCCGCTAATTTAGCGTCTGCTTGCTCTTGTGTCAAAGCGCCTTTGCGAACACCACCATCCAAGTGATGCTTCAACAAAGCTCCTTTGTACGATAAAATAGCACGCGCAGTGTCCGTAGGTTGTGCACCATTGTGTAACCACTGAACCGCTTTGTCTAAGTGTAATTCTACCGTTGCAGGATTTGTGTTCGGATTGTAGATTCCAATTTTTTCTAAGAATTTACCATCTCTTTTGGCACGCGCATCGGCGGCTACAATCCAGTAAAAAGGTTTCCCTTTTTTACCATGTCTTTGTAATCTAATTTTTACTGACATAATCGAATGATTTGTTTATGGGGTACTCGACCCCGGTTATTGAGGGCGCAAATATACAAAACATTTTAATTCAAATTACTCGAACTCAAAAAAATAGCGTTGTCCGATAAAAACCATAAAAAATAGGTTGTAATTCCTTAAAAAAACTATTTTTGTACTACAAATACCGAATTATTACGTACATGAAAAAATTAATTGCCCTATTTCTAGTTGTGTTGACTTTTTCTTCTTGTTCGGAAGAAGTAAAATTTAACGATCCAGGTTTTCAAGCCTATCGCGACGGGATTTTGTTTCGAGGAATTGATGTAAAAGCCTATAAATCGGCCTCTACCAACGCCATTCGTTTTGTAGCGTTGGCCGAAGATGAAGAGGTTGAGTTGCGCGTTGCGAATGGAAATCCAGGCACGTATTTTTTTGGCACCTCTAATACAGGTATCAAAGCGTCTTATAATTCTTCGTTCAACGACATTGAATTGGCGTATGAAACAAAAATTATCAACGGGCCTGTCGCTAATATTTCTTCAGCTATTGTAGCAGGAGGTTCGGGGTATGCCGCCAATTGTACAACTGTAGCAGGTGTTGTCACGTGTAGTGGTTCCTATCCCACTACAGGAGGAAGTGGTAGCGGACTCACGGTTTCGTTGTCAACAAATGCGGCAGGAGCAATCACAGCAGCTCGCGTAGCCTCACCCGGAAATGGGTACAAAGCCGGAGATGTGATTACGGTTGTAGGTGGTAATGGGCTAGGACGTGTTCGTGTACTTAATGTAGAAGGAAGTAATGGTGAAATAAAAATTACTCAAAATACTGGAACCACAATTTCGGGAGAATTTAAATTTAATGCAGTACAAACCACCACCAACCCCTTAGGCGGTGACTTGGTGAATTTCCAATACGGCACTTTTTACCAAGTACCTATTTTTCCAGAACCTTAAGGGATATAAATAAATACGATTACAAGAAGGCTGTCTCACCAAAGACAGCTTTTTTTGTTGATAACTATTCCTTGAATCTTCTGAGGCGAAAGTGTATTTTTGAAACGAAAGCCAACGTGTTTTTCCACCTGAAAAAGCGACTATGTATTTAATTTTTGATACCGAAACTACGGGATTACCGCGCAATTGGGCCGCTCCCATTACCGATACCGACAATTGGCCAAGAGCAGTGCAAATTGCTTGGCAGTTGCATGACGAATGGGGTAATCTTATAGACAACCAAGATTATTTAGTGATTCCCGAAGGCTATGATATTCCGTATGATGCCGAACGGGTTCATGGCATATCAACCGAGTTGGCCCATAAGTACGGGGTGGAATTACGCGAAATGCTCCTAAAATTTAATGCCGCACTGGCCCAAACGAAGTTTATAGTAGGGCAAAATGTCGGTTTTGATGTCAATATAATGGGGTGTGAGTTTCATCGCGCGGGAATTCCTACTGCATTATCTCAACTTCCCGTTTTGGATACTTGTACCGAGGTTACAGCCGGTTTGTTGCAACTTCCGGGCGGTCGCGGTGGGCGTTACAAGCTGCCCACGCTAACCGAATTACACGAATACCTGTTTGGGAAACCTTTTGGAGAGGCGCACAATGCCACTGCCGACGTGGAAGCGACAACCCGCTGTTTCTTGGAGTTGATTCGACGCGAAATTTTCACCAAAACCGAACTCGGTGTTACGCCCGACTATTTCCAGCAATTTAAAGCGCGAAATCCTCAGACTATTCCTCCAGTTGGTTTGACCCATTTGAACTTGAAAAAGGAATCAGAGGAGCTTCGCAAAAAAGCCAATCCCACCCCAGCCACACCGATTTCGCATCAAGATATCGCACAAGGTCAGGCTGAAATGGCGACGGTTGATTTCGTGCATTTGCACAACCATACGCAATTCTCTGTACTACAGTCGACTATATCGGTAAAAGATTTGGTGCAAGCGGCCGTGCAACACAAAATGCCTGCCGTAGCCATGACCGATATCGGCAATATGATGGGGGCTTTTCACTTTGTGCGAGACGTTATGGCGCACAATAAAACGGCCAAACAAAAAAATGAGCAAGCACTTGAAGCAGGGGAAACACCCACGGAAACCGTACTTAAACCTATAGTAGGGTGCGAATTTAATGTGTGTGATAACCACAAAGATCGAACCCGAAAGGACAATGGGTATCAAGTGGTTTTTTTAGCCAAAAACAAACGCGGTTATCATAATCTCGCCAAAATGGCTTCAATAGCTTACACAGCCGGTTTTTATTATGTGCCACGAATTGATAAAGAAATTATTCAGCAATATAAAGAAGATCTTATTGTGCTCACGGGAAGTTTGTATGGTGAAGTGCCCAGTAAAATTCTAAATGTCGGGCTGCATCAAGCAGAAGAAGCCCTGTTGTGGTGGAAAGCCCAGTTTGGAGATGATGTGTATATCGAACTCATGCGGCACCAACAAGAGGATGAAAATCGCGTGAACAGTGCATTAATTGATCTTTCTCGCAAGCATCATATTAAAACCGTGGCAACCAATAATGTTTTCTATGTAAAAAAAGAAGACGCCAATGCCCACGATATTCTCTTGTGTGTGCGTGATGGGGAAAAGCAATCCACTCCTATTGGACGCGGCCGTGGCTACCGATTTGGTTTACCCAATCAGGAGTATTATTTCAAATCGGGCGCCGAAATGAAGCAGTTGTTTGCCGATTTTCCCGAAGCCATCACCAATATTGCTGAGGTAGTCGAAAAAATTGAAATTTACGATCTAGCCCGTGAAGTACTTTTGCCCAAATTTGAAATTCCTAAAGAGTTTGAAGATCCCCTAGATACAGAAGATGGCGGGAAACGCGGGGAAAATAATTATTTGCGTTTTCTAACCTACAAAGGAGCCGAAAAACGGTATCCTGAACTCACCGAAGAAATTCGCGAACGCCTCGATTTTGAGTTGGCCACCATCGAACGAACCGGGTATCCGGGGTACTTTTTGATTGTACAAGATTTTATCGCAGAAGCTCGTAGAATGGGTGTTTCTGTAGGTCCAGGTCGTGGTTCTGCGGCAGGAAGTGCTGTGGCCTATTGCTTGGGAATTACCAACATCGACCCTATCGCGTATGATTTACTTTTTGAACGTTTCTTGAATCCCGATCGGGTGTCCATGCCTGATATCGATATTGATTTTGATGATGAAGGACGAAGTAAAGTCATGGATTATGTAATCCAAAAATACGGTTCCAATCAGGTAGCGCAAATCATTACTTACGGGACTATGGCCGCCAAATCCTCAGTGCGCGATACCGCTCGGGTATTGGATTTGCCCTTGTTTGAAGCCGATAAAATTGCAAAACTGATTCCGAATAACCTGAATTTGGCCAAAATTTTCTCCTTGGAAAATGACAAACTCAAGGCCGCGTTACGGGCAGATGAATTTGATAAAGTCAAAGAGCTCATTGAATTGGCGAATGGGGGCGATTTAAGTTCCGAAACCATTCAACAGGCGAAAGTATTAGAAGGAAATTTAAGAAATACGGGAATCCATGCGTGTGGAGTGATTATCACCCCTAGCGATATCACCGATTATGTTCCTGTGGCAACGGCCAAGGATTCTGAACTATTTGTGACTCAATTTGACAACTCGGTCGTAGAAAGTGCAGGGTTATTGAAAATGGACTTCTTGGGGTTGAAAACGTTGACCCTTATCAAAGACACCTGTAAACTGGTGAAATACCGCACCGGAATCGAGTTAGATCCCGATGCTTTTCCCATTGATGATGTCAAAACTTATGAGTTGTTCCAGCGTGGGGAAACGGTAGGGATTTTCCAATATGAATCGCCCGGAATGCAGAAATACATGAAGGAATTGAAGCCCACGGTATTTGGGGATTTGATTGCGATGAATGCCTTGTATCGTCCGGGACCGTTGGAGTACATTCCTTCGTTTATTCGTCGTAAAAACGGAGAAGAGCCAATAACCTACGACTTGGATGCTTGTGAAGAATATTTGAAAGAAACCTATGGCATTACCGTTTACCAAGAGCAGGTAATGTTGTTGTCCCAAAAGCTAGCCAACTTCTCCAAAGGGGATGCCGACGTTTTGCGGAAAGCAATGGGTAAAAAACAAAAAGATGTTTTGGATAAAATGAAATCCAAGTTCATCGACCAAGCAGTGGCCAACGGACATAATGCAGAAAAGCTGGATAAAATTTGGAAAGACTGGGAAGCCTTCGCGAGTTACGCTTTCAACAAATCCCACTCCACTTGTTATGCCTGGGTCGCCTATCAAACGGCTTATCTCAAAGCCCATTATCCTGCAGAGTATATGGCGGCAGTGCTTTCCAATAATATGAATGACATTAAACAAGTTTCGTTCTTTATGGAAGAATGTAAACGAATGGGCTTGAAAGTGTTGGGTCCCGATGTGAACGAATCTTTCTATAAATTCACCGTAAACGAAGACTATGCCGTTCGTTTTGGAATGGGAGCCATTAAAGGCGTGGGGCAGGGTGCTGTTGATACGATAGTAGCGCAACGAAAAGAAGGGAAATACCGCTCTATTTTTGATTTGGCGAAGCGAATTGACTTGCGTGCGGCCAATAAAAAAGCCTTTGAAAATTTAGCTTTGGCAGGCGGATTCGATGGCTTTGAAGCTACCCACCGTGCCCAGTATTTTCACCATGATGGCGATGGAATTACTTTCTTGGAAAAAGCCATTCGGTATGGTGCCAAGTTTCAAGAAAACGAAAATTCGGCTCAAGTCAGTCTTTTTGGCGAAGCCAGTGAAATTCAAATTGCCGAACCCCAAATTCCACCCTGTGAAGAATGGACCACTATGGCCAAGTTGGCCCGGGAGAAAGAGGTCGTTGGGATTTACATTTCGGGACATCCATTAGATGATTATCGGTTTGAAATGAAGTATTTCTGTAATGTACGCTTGGAACATTTGAAGCAGCTGGAGCCGTTGGTCAATAAAACACTAACTTTTGGTGGGATTGTGACCAATGTACAGTTTAAAACTGGGAAAAATGGAAAAGATTGGGCCATGTTTACCTTAGAAGGGTACGACGAAAACCATGAGTTCCGGATTTTTGATGAGGAGTATTTAAAATTCCGCCATTTTTTAGTCAACAATCAGTTTGTGTTTTTTAAAGTGTTGGTGCGTGAAGGCTGGGTGAATCGGGAGACCGGTAAAAAATCAGATCCTCGAATTACCTTCCAAGACGCCAAATTATTGGCCGATGTACTGCCTACGTTTGCGAAGAAGCTGGTCATACAAATGAACATCCAAGAGTTGCATCAAACCATGATTGAACAATTGGCAGCCTTATTTCAAGCGCATAAAGGCGAACATCCGATTAGTTTTGAGGTGATGGAACTCGAACGGGTGAAAAAGAAAGCAGAAGCGGTCATTAAATCGGTTGAAGTACCTGCTACTGAGGGCGATGAAACGTTGGAGGATAGTGAGGCCTTTGTAGACGAATTGCCCGCCGATACCGAGGAACTTCGCGTTGTTACGCATTTGGCCATGCCTAGCCGTAAAGTGAAAATTAAAATTTCAAGGGATTTGTTGAGTGAATTAGAAAAAATGCAACTCAACTTTAAATTGAATTAGTATTGTTTTCACCAATTGAAAAATAACTAAAAGTAATCTTAATGTCGATGGCGGGCCCATAGATTTGGTTATCTTTGTGCTTTAAATAGGAAAACATAACTTAAATAAGAATAGCATGGCATTAGCAATTACCGATGCTACTTTTGATGAAGTAGTATTGCAATCTAATAAACCGGTTTTGGTTGATTTTTGGGCAGCTTGGTGCGGTCCGTGTCGTATGGTAGGTCCAGTAATCGATGAAATTTCATCAGAATATGAGGGCAAAGCAGTGGTTGGCAAAGTCGATGTAGACGCCAATCAAGAGTTTGCCGCTAAATATGGAGTACGTAACATTCCCACCGTTTTGGTGTTTCAAAATGGAGAAGTAGTAGGAAGACAAGTAGGAGTAGCTCCGAAGAAAACCTACACCGATGCAATCGATGCGTTATTATAACGGATATACGAAAGTGAATGAAAAAGCCCGATTTTTAAGTCGGGCTTTTTTTTATCTTTGAACATATGAAGATCGAACAAGAAAAAGAACTCATCTCGGGATTTAAGCACCTGGAGCTATTGGCCAACCAAGTTGTGGAGGGTTTTATTTCGGGAATGCATAAATCGCCTTTCCATGGATTTTCTGCGGAGTTTGCCGAGCATAAGGTGTATAATAAAGGCGAAAGCACAAAACATATCGATTGGAAGTTGTATGCCAAAACCGATCGGTTGTATACCAAGCGATTTGAGGAAGAAACCAATTTACGATGTCATTTGATTTTAGATAATTCGTCGTCGATGCATTATCCGAAACTGACTTCGGGGCAGCCTTTTTATCAGCAAAAAATTGGATTTTCGGTTTTAGCCGCGGCCGTTTTGATGAATTTGTTAAAAAAACAACGCGATGCCGTGGGGTTAAGTGTGTTTTCGGATACCTATGAGTACTACGCTCCTGAAAAAGGGTCCGATCGACACCATCGGATGCTTTTGGCACAATTGGAAGGAATGTTGGACGATCCTAAAGTGGCCAAACCTACGGATACCATTACGTTTTTACATCAAATTGCCGAAAAATTGCACCGTCGCTCCATGGTGATTTTGTTTACCGATATGTTTCAAAACGAGGCCCAAGAAAAGTTGTTCAATGCGTTGCAACATTTGAAGCACAACAAGCACAAGGTTGTGGTGTTTCATGTGGTCGATGAAGCGACCGAATTGCATTTTGATTTTGACAACCATCCCCGAAAGTTTGTCGATGTGGAAACGGGTGAAGTCATTAATGTGTTTGCCGATTCGCTGCAAAATGCCTACCAAAATCAAGTAGAAACCTACTTTAAATCGCTGTCATTGGCCTGCGCACAGAATAAAATTAAGTACGTTCCTGTCAATGTGGGTGCGGATTTTGAGAAAATTTTGACCACTTATTTGGTTGAAAAACAAATGTTTGGTTAGGCTTGTAGAAAATATTTTTAAATTTTAAAGCAAAACGTTTGCAAAACTGAAATTTGGACGTATATTTGCATCCGCAATAAAGCAAGGTTTGGTAGTTCAGTTGGTTAGAATACATGCCTGTCACGCATGGGGTCGCGGGTTCGAGTCCCGTCCAGACCGCTAAATTGGGAAAAGCGTTCCGTTACACGGAGCGCTTTTTTGCCCAAAAAAGCATTGGAATGATGCTTCTTTTTGCAGGAAGCACATTTAAAATAGTTGTGTTGTTTCGTCTCGTGTAACAGCGAGACAGGTTTAGTAGTTAGACCAATGAAAAGCTTTTCCGATTCATTTCGGAATAGCTTTTTTGATTTATACTAGTTTAGTCGTCTTGTCACGTATGAGGTATTAGGAGTGTTAGCGTTTCTTTTTCTTTGCCACGAAGACTCGAAGACGCGAAGGGTTATAGTTGTAAGTCGCAGCCCCGAAGGGTCGGGACAGTCGCAGTCGCAGTCCCTGTTGTAGGGAGTACTCAGCCGCTCAGTGGCTTAGCTACTTAGGAGCTTAGAAGCTCATCATTTCTTACTGTTTTTTAACCCATAGGTATTTAATTCATTTTCCAAACGAATTTAATTCATAACTCTTAATTCATAATTTAAAATTCTTCATTTACAATAAAAATTTAATTCCTAGCCCCGAATGAGGCATTGTTGGAGCTCTTGGAGCGTTAGCGGAAAAGCGACTGCCGAAAGCGGGAGGAGGGTTGTACAGTACACGGGGGCGATTGCTCCCAAAAATGGACGGCTCGCTTCCTGTTTGTGATTGCGTTTATTTTACTACTTTTGGTTTCTTTGAAGCGGTAAACTATGCGTAAATGGATTTGGTTTTTTGTACTGTGGATCGGCTCAGGGGTAGTGGCGCCTTCTCTGTTGGCACAAGAGGCCTCCGATCCTGATTTGGCGCTTAAAAATACCTTGTATACCCAATACCGAAAAGAGGTTTTGGCCTACGATAAGAAAATGTATGATGAATTATTTTTTTCGTTTTTTGAAAAGCAAAACGACCCTCAACTGATTTTGACCAAAGAAGAATATTATACCTATACTATAAAAATCGCTATTTATTCGGAGAAGTTGGGAATGCTCTACAAAGCGCAAAAAGAGACAGCGGAACAAACCAAAAAAGAATGGTTTGACAAACGGTATGAAGCCTATTTACAATCGAAAAAATAAGGTAGTGAAAAAAGTATTTTTCCTTTTGGCGTTTGCCCTTACCTCTTGCAGTTATTTTGAAAAACAAGTTCCCAACGAACAAGAATTGTTGGAAAAAGAACTCCAAGCCATCAATTGGGATCAGGTCGATGAATATCCGTCGATTGCGGAGTGTGAAAAATTGACCGATGCCAACCAACGAAAACAGTGTTTTTTTGAATTCCTTTCGGCTACTATTCAAGAAAAATTGAATCCCGACTCCTTGGCGGTTCTCCCTCCAGCGATCGACACCATTGAAGTAAAAGTGACGGTCAATCCCGATGCGACATTGGTGTTGGAACCTCAATTTCCGCAAGATTCTACGACTTACGACAAGAAAAAGATTGACAGTATTCTGCGCACGCGCTTGACCGATTTACCCAAGATTAATCCTGCCATCAAACGCGGCATTCCAGTAAAATCACAGTTTATTTTGCCGGTCATCCTTCGCAGTGAAAATTAACGCCGAAACGCGCGTCCTTTCCATTGGAATCCACCGAACAGCGCTCCAATTCCGGTTACACTACTAAAAAACGGGTACACCACACTGCTCGCCAGTGGTAAGAAAAATTTACCACCCCGTAATAGGACATTGGAGCGGTACATGATCAAAAAGTCCACCGCATATTTTACCGCCCACATGCCTCCAACGAATGCCCATTGCAGTTTTTGATTAAAAGCCATGACCACCGCGATAACCCAGCCTACATTCATCAATAAAACTACCATAGCCAACACTTTTGCATAACTATTGGAATAGCCCGTTGACTTAGCTGCCCAGCGAATACGTTGTTGGAATACTTCAAACAAATCGTCTATAGCAAGTGTTTGAACGGTAGCCGCTGCACTTTTTACATAGCCCACTTTCTGTGGTTGTTGTTGCAAGGCTTTTTGTAATAACAACACATCATCGCCGCCCGCGTATTGCTGGAGTCCCTCGAAGCCCCCTAATTCAAGGAAAAATGATTTCGTATACGCAAAGTTAGCCCCGTTGCACATGAATCCATGGTCGTTCCCAAAACTACCCATCGTGGTGCCTTGCAAAGCGAGGGTTTCCAATTGTTGGAAATCGTGAAACCAGTTGTTTTTGGTTTTGAGAATCACGGGTCCGGCCACCATTTCTTTTTTCGATTCTTGGAGATACTCGTGGAAGGTTTGCAGCCAATTTTCGGGCAATATACAATCGCCATCGGTGGTGATTACCCACGGATGTTTCAGGATGGGTAAGGCACGGGAAATGGCGTCTTTTTTGGGCGAACCCGTACGACGAACGTTTTCCAAAAAGGTGGTGTCAAACTGACTGTGGGTCAACCGCCAGTTCAAGTAAATCCGTTCGCTTTGGTCTTCCGAAAAATCGTCGATGATGATGACTTCAAAAAGCGCGGGGGGATACTTGAGGTTTGCAATCGATTTCAGTAAAGCCGGCAAGTTTTTCGCCTCATTTCGTATAGGGATAACGATTGAAAATCCGGTGGTTGGCGTTGTATTTTTGGGGGCGAATGTGCGAAGTTTTGCGATACCTGAAAAAATATGCAAAAGGAAACCCGCATAAATCACTGTAATGAGTCCGAAGCCGAGGAGGATGTCCATTGTGGTTTAAAGATTAAAATATAATAACTTCCTAAAAGTACGGGAACCACCACATTCATGAGCCACATGAGCGTACTAATGAAAACAACGGTCCAATCATTGACGCCCAATTTTCCGAAGAAGAACAAGGCAACGCTCCCTTTTACGGCAAAATCCAAAAATTGAAAACTCGGTAAGGAGGAAGCCATGAAATAGACTGCTGCGATGGCGCCCATTAAAGTAGCGTAGGGTAAATGTACCTCAAATGCCCGAAATAAAAAATAGTATTGGTGCGAAAAGATGAGGTAGCGCCCTAAGGCAAGAAGGTTATTTTTTTGGTGAACAGTGGCTGGAAGGGCTAGAATTTTACCCCATAATAAGCCAAAGGAATAGCCTTTGATTGTAATTTTTTGGGTGAAATAAAATAGCAAAGCCAATACGAGTGTGATAACGACAACCCCAACCGACCCATATGTGTAGCCTAAAATAAAGAGACCAATTGTCCCGAAAACGATGGTGAGTAGCATTTGGATACCGTTGCAAATCAGATTTAAAAAGACCACTTGACCCGCGTCTTTTTTGGGGAAATAGAAGGCTTTCCCCGCATATTCTCCGATGCCGTTGGGGGTGAAAATGCCCGCCGTTAAAGCTGCCAATACTTGTTTGGTCGATTCCCCAAGCGAAAGTGGGCGAAGGGTTGAACCCAAATTTTGCCATTTGAGTATTTCCAAAAAACGGTTGCCAAAGGTCAGGGCTAACAGTAGAAGCAGCATCCCCGGATGGGCAATTTTTTGAAGGGCTTCGCGAAAGGCCGTCCAGGAGAGTTGGGGATCTGAATTCAATCGGTTGTAGATCACATAAAAGGCTGCTGATACAATCAGAATTTTGAGGAGAACTGTGAGGAATTGTGTAGCTTTGTCTGACCGTGCCTTCATGGTACAAAGAAAACGCTTTTTTGGCGAAACCAACGAATGAAATGACATTGGCAAACGAACGAATTATACTTGGTATCGACCCGGGAACCACGATTATGGGGTTTGGACTCATTCGTGTGGTCAACAAAAAAATGGAATTTATTCAACTCAATGAATTGTTGTTGAGTAAATACGACGATCATTATGTGAAGTTGAAAAAAATTTTCGAACGCACCCTTGAGTTAATCGATACGTATCATCCCGATGAGATTGCGATTGAAGCCCCTTTCTTCGGCAAAAATGTCCAATCGATGTTGAAATTGGGTCGGGCCCAAGGGGTAGCCATGGCCGCAGGTTTGTCCCGACAAATTCCGATTACTGAATACGAACCCAAGAAAATCAAAATGGCGATCACCGGTAACGGAAATGCTAGTAAAGAGCAAGTCGCCAAAATGTTGCAGCAACTATTAGGGTTAAAAGAATTACCCAAAAACCTCGATTCCACCGATGGTTTGGCCGCCGCCGTGTGTCATTTTTTCAACACAGGCAAAGTGGTAGCAGGGAAAAGTTATACGGGTTGGGATGCGTTTGTAAAACAGAATGAACATAGAATTAAATAATTTGAAGATTTGATAATTTGAAGATTACTGTCATTTTCAAATTTTCAAATGGATTAATTTTCAAATCAATGAGTGGCATCTACCTCCATATTCCTTTTTGTAAACAAGCCTGTCACTATTGTGATTTCCATTTTTCGACTTCTTTTAAAAAAAAGGAAACCTTGGTGGCCATGATGGCGCGCGAAATTGAGTTGCGTAACACTTGGATGGGCGCCCATACTGTGATCGAAACCATCTATTTTGGAGGTGGGACGCCGAGTACACTGACGATTCCTGAACTTCTTTTTCTCATTGATACCATCTACAAGCATTTCAAGGTGGTAGATCAACCCGAAATCACGCTGGAAGCCAATCCAGATGATTTGACGCCCAACTATTTACAGGCTTTGGCACAAACTCCGGTGAATCGTTTATCCATCGGGGTGCAGTCGTTTTTTGAAGAGGATTTGCGGTTAATGAATCGGGCACACAATGCCCAGGAAGCCTTGGCTTGTTTGCAATTGGCGACCACGCTTTTTGATAACATCACCCTCGATTTGATCTATGGGATTCCCGGACTCACGAATGAAAAATGGTTGTCGAATATCCAAACGGCTTTGTATTTGGGTGTGCCGCACATTTCGAGTTATGCATTGACGGTCGAACCCAAAACGGCTTTGCATTCGTTTGTGCAAAAAGGGATTGTTCCCAATCCCGATGATGGCCAAGCACAAGAGCAATTTTTGATGTTGATTGACCAACTCGAAGCAGCGGATTTTGTGCACTATGAATTATCTAATTTTGGAAAAGAAGGTTTTTTTTCCAAAAATAATTCGGCCTATTGGTTGGGCAAATCCTATTTGGGTATCGGCCCCGCAGCCCATAGTTTTAATGGGATACAACGTGGATGGAATATTTCCAACAACACAAAATACATCCAAGCACTCGAAGCCCATGAACTGCCTATCGAATTGGAAACCTTATCCTTAACCGATCGCTACAATGAATATGTAATGACAGGTTTACGAACCATTTGGGGTGTCGATTTACATCGGTTGGAAACGGAATTCGGACCCCGATTCAAGACTTATTTTTTACAACAAGCCGAAACGCATCTGGAAGACCATCTACTCTTCATTGACAGTGATATCGTTCGGACTACCCGAAAAGGGAAGTTTTTAAGTGATGGGATTGCGAGTGATTTGTTTCTCCTTAATTTGTAATTTTTAACCGCAAAGTGCGCTAAGTTTACGCAAAGCGCGCCAATTTTTTTATGCCATTTTGAATATGAAAAATGAATGATTAAATCTTTATTCGATTACTTTTATGGTTCCTTCATTAACGACGAAAAAAAGATAATGGTTCATGAATAATAAATCTTTGTTTACTTTGCGGTTAAATCACAACTTATGATTCTACAATTTGACACCTATACCTTCGATACATCGCAGCCCATTGATATTTCGTTGCCCTTAACCAATTCTGAGGCCAATCCGATTGCGTGGTATTTGGAGCAACCCGTGATCGAACCCGTTCGTTTTGGCGATTGGGTCGGAAAAGTGATAGAGGGGAGTTCGACCAACTTCAACAACATTCAGTTCAATCCGCACGGGCATGGAACGCATACCGAATGTTTGGGACACATTACCCATGATTTTTATAGTGTGAATCAATGTTTGCAAACCTTTTTTTTCCGTGCCGAGTTGATTTCGGTACAACCTGAAATTCATGCTGGTGATGGAATTATTACGAAGACTCAGGTAGAGAAGGCTTTGGCAGGAAATGCACCTGAAGCAGTGGTGATTCGCACTTTGCCCAATTTGGCATCCAAAAAGCATCAAAACTATTCCCATACCAATCCGCCATATTTGGCAGCGGAAGCGGCTCATTTTCTTCGAGAAATTGGGGTAAAACACCTCTTGATTGATTTGCCCAGTGTTGATCGGGAAGAAGACGGTGGCGCGTTGGTGGCCCACAAAGCGTTTTGGAATGTCAGCGATATAAACCAACTCAATGCCGATGCGCGGATGGATTGTACCATTACCGAATTAATTTTTGTTCCAGATACAGTGCCTGATGGAAACTATGTATTGAATTTACAAATCGCTTCATTTGAAAATGATGCGTCGCCCAGTAAACCGGTGTTGTACGCTTTGAAGGGGTAGCAGTGTTCTTGCCTAAATCGGCGGGCGGGCAGTCATCAGTGAGCAGTCAATAGTGTTCAGTGCGCGGTTAAAGTTTTTAAAATTTAAGATATGGATATACAGCAACTTTACGACTATTGCCTTTCCAAAAAGGGGGTGACCGAACATTTTCCGTTTGATGAAGATACCTTAGTGTTCAAAGTGATGGGAAAAATGTTTTGTTTGGCTTCCTTGCAAGAATGGGAAAATGGAAATCCTGCGGTTAATGTAAAGTGTGATCCCGACTATGCTGAGGAGTTACGGGCTGAATTTGAAAGCGTGCAGCCCGGCTATCATTCGAATAAAAAGCATTGGAATACAGTCTATGTCAATTGCGAAATTCCCGATAAGAAAATCATTCATTTTATACATCATTCGTATGAATTGGTGGTCTCAAAGTTACCCAAAAAGGAACGGGAGGCGCTTCGCGATTTGTAATCCATAATTTTAAAAGAAATCAAAAGGAATATACATTAAATTCAATTTAGGCATTACTTTTGTAGCCAATCGATTCGTTTAAAAAAGTAACTAAGACCATGTTAGATAATCTCAAAAAAATTCTTAACGAAGACCAAGATCCCAAAGCGATTGAAAAAATCACGGCCAAATTGGAAAACCTGTTAATGTCCCATGAAGAAGTGGGTTACATTGCGGTGCAAAAGAAACCTGCCATTACCGTTTTTCCCGACAGTATAGTGGTGACCAACAAGCGCATCATTTTATGTAAACCCAAAAACTTGGGCTTGTCCATGGAGTTTGTGGATTACGATTGGAATGATATTGCGGGGACATTCGTCAAAGAAGGGATTCTCGGTTCGGACTTTACCTTTACCACCCAATCCGATTTGACGCACACGGTAGATTACTTGCCTAAAAATCAAGCGCGCAAACTCTATACGTTTGCCAAAGAACAATTGGACGCCTTAAAAAATCCGGTGGCTACCCCAATTGCGACTCCTGTTATTGAAACACCTGTTGCCGAAACAACGCCCGGAATCGTCGAAGAACCCGAGGTAGAGGAAGTACACGATTTTGCCGAAATCATTCCCGTAGCGCAATCCGGGTATCGCGATGAAAAGCAATTTCCCGAGGCAGCGGCGGAGCAAAGTCTTGCCGAACTTTCCCAAGATGCCTTGTTTGAAAAACTTCAAAACTACAAGAAACTCCTCGACAACGGCCTTATTCTTCAAGGGGAATACGATCGTTTGAAAGCTGAAATTTTAAAGTATCTCTAATCTTAGATAATATACATTAATCGAAATGCGTATTCATTTAATCGATGCGCATTTTTTATTTTTATAAAATTCGTCTACAGCTAATATATTTTAATCGACTTTTCTAAGGAATACCTAAGAGTTTCGTTTTAATACCTGATATTTGATTAAATTTCCATAATAATGAATGCGTTAACACACTTGTTGTTGTTAGAGGACGACGCGATAGAAATCATGAAATTTGAGCGTTTCATACAAAAGTTAGATACCTCGTTTACCTTATCTATTGCCAATAATGGAGCTATTGCTCTTGATATGCTACAACAAACAAAAGAACATTTACCCGAGTTAATTCTTTTAGATTTGAATATGCCCAATTTTAATGGGATAGAATTTTTACGAAGTGTCAAAAAAGAAGCGGCTTGGTGTCATATTCCGTGTGTGGTTTTGACCACTTCCGATAACCGAATTGATTTAATGGATTGTTATCGGGAAGGTATTGCAGGGTATTTTTTGAAACCCTTGCGCTACGATGATTATGTGGCGCTAATTCAATCCATTCTGGCGTATTGGAATAATAGTCATTTAGTTTAAAATCACTATGTACGGTATTTTTATCAACGCAATTAAAGAATATGCGATCCAAAATGAAGGACATCAGGTTTGGCAACAAGTCTGTGAATCGGTAGGGTTGGAGGATGATTTTTTTATTAACTCTGAGTTTTACCCCGACCCAATTCTTGAAAATATTTTAAAAGGACTGCTTCACTTTTCTGGGAAAACGACTGCCGATTTGTATTATCAAATCGGATATTGGTGGGCGTTGCATTCGGTGCCAAAATTGTATTTGGGAAAATTAGAAAAAGGAGTTCCCGCTTATCGTCAATTTCTTTTGGATTTTCCTCTTTTTATCAATCGATTATCCTTGATTTATGAGAAATTGAATTTAACGCAATTTCGATCTGTAAATTATTCCCAAGACGCTATCGACTTTTTTCACACGCCTTACCGACTTAAAGAGCCTCGTTTTTCAGAGGGCGTTTTACAAGGTTTTGCCACACTATATGCAATTTCTGATGCGGATTTTTCTTTGCATCGTATGGTAACTGAAGGGGAATCGTATCATTTCCGTATCCAATTTTTATGAGTGCAGCCATGTTTCATTTTGATCGGGATACTTTCTCTACGTTATTTCCATTCTATATGGTGGTAGACAAAAATCGGATGCTGCGTCACTTCGGCCCAAGTCTTCATAAAATGGTGCCCGAACTGCAAGAGAATACGTCGTTTGAAACCTATTTTCAATTCAAAAATCCTATCGTGCCTCAAGGAAAAGCGATCGTTTTTGAAAAGTTAACAGACTCTTTGCTGGTCATCAATGTGATTACACAATCACGTACCTTTTTGCGCGGTCAATTTCTTGAGCATCACGATGAGTATCTTTTTGTGGGTTCCCCATGGGTTTCTAATATTGAGGAATTGCACGAGAAGAAGTTAGATATCGGTGATTTTGCCTACCACGATTCAAGTATCGATATGCTCAATATGTTGCGAAGTTTAGAAATCAGCAACAGCGATTTGAAATACATGGTACACGCCATTTCGGGTCAGAAAAAAGAATTACAACGCGACAAGGAGGAAATTAAAAAGTTGTCTTTAGTTGTAAGTACCAATGAAAACGGGGTAGTTCTTTCCGATTTTCATGGTGAAATATTCTGGGTGAACCCTTCGTATTTAAAAATGACAGGGTATTGCGAGGAAGAGGTACTTGGTAAAACCCTGTATGATTTGGGCGTAATGGAGCACACCGATAGAAATACCCTACACCAAATGATGGTAGCCTTTCGTGATGCCCAATGGTTTGATTTTGAAGTGCAACATAAACTTCGTGATGGCGGTGCTTTTTGGTCGCGTATCAAAGGGCAACCCGTATTTGATCAACTTGGAAATTTCATCGAATATTATACGATCATTGAGGATATTACGCCCAAGAAGGAAATGGAGGATCGATTACGAGAATCTGAACAACGTTTGCGAACGTTGATACTTAACCTTCATGATGGTGTTTTGTTAGAAGATGAAAACCGACATATTTTATTGGTCAATCAAAAGTTTTGCTCCATGTTTGACATACCAGTTGATCCTGAGTATTTGATTGGAGCCAATTGTTCTAATTCTGCTCAAGAATCCAAATTACACTTCAAAGATCCCGAGGGGTTTGTACAACGGATTGAGGAAATTTTGGCACAAAAAGAAACCGTTATCAATGAGGTCTTGGAGCTAAAAGATGGGCGGTTTTTTGCCCGTTCGTATATTCCGATTGTCATCGACGAAGTGCATAAAGGGCACCTTTGGGCCTATCAAGACATCACGTTGGAACGCAATTTTCAGGAGAATTTGAATTATGAAAAAGAAAAGTACCGACGCATCATTGAAAACATGAATATTGGGTTATTGGAGGTGGACAATGAAGATAATATCCTGTTAACCAACCAACGTTTTTGCGCGATGAGTGGATTTACTCCAGAGGAATTGATAGGTAAAAAGGGAGTTGATGTTTTTCTAAACGAAGAAACCCGACGCTTACTCACTGAAAAATCAGAACTGCGTAAAAGTAAGATTTCCGATTCATATGAGTTAGAAGTGACGGATAGTAACGGCGAGGAGCGCGTTTGGTTGGTCAGCGGTGGTCCGAATTACGACATTAAAGGATCGGTAATAGGGTCGATTGGACTTCATTTTGATGTTACGGAGACTCGAAATTTGGAAAGGCTTCGAGAGGAGTTGTTGGCCAAGTTAGAACAACAAAACCGACAGTTAAATGAGTATGCGCAAATTGTATCCCACGACTTAAAGTCGCCATTGCGGAGCATTCACTCGCTTATCACGTTTATTAAAGAAGATAACGACCAAGCGTTTAATAGCGTTACGGCCCAGTATTTTGAATTGATTCAGGAAAAAGTAGAAAAGATGGAACGCCTTATTCAAGGAATCTTATCCTACTCGCGCATCGATCATACTCAATACAAGACCGAACAAATCAATTTAAATCAATTAATTCAGTCGGTCACGTCAATTATTGAAGTCCCACCAAATATAAAGATTCATATTAATCGCGAACTTCCCACTGTTCAAGGAGATGCTTATCGCTTACAACAATTATTCCTTAACTTAATAACCAACGCCATTTTATATAATGATAAGTCCGAAGGTTGGGTCGAAATTAACTACCAAGAGGAACCGCATCAGTTTACCTTTAGCATTCGCGATAACGGAAAAGGCATTCACGAAAAAGATGTAAAACGAATTTTCAAAATGTTTGAATCCCTTAATCCTAATGACCGTTCTACAGGGATTGGTCTCACCATCGTTAAGAAGATTCTCGACGATATGCAAGAAACGATACATCTTGAAAGTGAGCCCGGCGTAGGCAGTGTTTTTTACTTTACCCTTCATAAAGATGGCACACGAACAACCTAATTTAGACTATGTACATCGTTTGGCCGACGGCGATACGTTTTTAAAGAAACGTTTAATTGCTGTGATGGTTTCCGAATTTCAGGCCGATTATACCGAATATAAAAAAGCAAGTGCTGAATTTGATTTTAAGAAAATAATTACATTTGTACATCGACTCAAGCATAAGATTGGATTTTTGGGCATGGAATATTCGTATCAAATTGCCCACAAATATGAAGAAGAGTTGCATAAAAATGAGGGACGCCTCGCGCCTGAATTTGAACATATTATGAGTCAAATTAAGCACTTTATTAATACCTTAGAGGAATGATGAAATGTATTATTGTAGACGATGAGTTATTAGCTCGTGAAGTATTAAGTCATTTGGTATTAAAAACACCTGATCTTGTTGTCGATGGTGTGTTTAGCAATGCCATTGAAGTGATGAAGTACTTAAATACAAATCCGGGCTTGGATGTGATTTTTTTGGATATTCACATGCCCAACTTCTCAGGATTTGATTTCCTACAAACCATCAAGAATCCGCCTTTGGTTATTTTGGTGACCAATGATAAAAACTTAGCATTGGAAGCTTTCAATTTTGATTGTATTGTAGATTATTTGGTTAAACCCATTACAGAAACCCGTTTTGAAAAGGCGATGCAACGGGTACGTCAGAAAAAAGCAGTACCCACCAACCAAAAATCCGTAACCTCAAAAATCACTCAAGAAATCTATGTAAATATTGATAAACGCCTCATAAAAATTGACCTTAATAGTATCGATTATGTCAAAGCCAATGGCGATTACGTCATTATCAAAACAGAGACTCAAAATTATGTAGTACATACTACGTTGACCAAGTTACAAGCCAAACTTCCCCCTGAGGTTTTTGTAAAAACCCATCGTTCATTCATCATTAATTGTGCGAAGATTATCGATATTAAGGATTCTACGGTATTGATTGGGAAAGAAATCATCCCTGTTAGTAAGAATAATCGCATAAATCTTATCGAACGAATCAATCTTATTTGATGGTAATAGTGCATTTCGTCGACAGGTAAGCGTTTTCCAGCGCCAGATAATCCATTGAAATCGAAAAAAAATATTTGACAAAACCTTCCTTAGTAGATTTGGAATAATAAAATTACAATCCCCAACTACCGTGGATAAAGTCATATTTAACAATAATTTAGGTGTGCTCTCTGAATCCTTTTTTTGCCTCAGCGACCAAGGCGTTATTCGTACTTTTTCGTATGACCAATTTCGAAAAGTACAATTACACAAATTCCGAGACAACACCGCAAACGTTCTTATTCTATTAATTTCGGTAGTAACTTTATTATGTTCCTTTATGGTGCATGCACAGGCGATAATTATTATTGGAATCGCGTTATTTTTTGGCGTGTTTTTTACGTTTAACATACTTTTAAATAAAAAGTATGTGTACAAAATCCAGTTGATAACCACTAATTATCAACCGATAAACGTAAAAGTACATTATGAATGGCGTGAAGATGCGAAATTATTGGTCAAAAAAATAAAGTCGCGTTTACAAACAGAGGATACGTATCTGAAAGCGGTATAATGGGTGCGCAACACCACATTATTGTATACGATACGACTAAAGGTTTTTCTTCTTTTGTTAAAAAGCATTTTGGAAAAACCAATCCCATAGCCACCTGTACGTCGAAAAACAAATTCAGTGCAGAACAATTTAAAAGCTATACCATTTGCTTTTTTATTGTCAATGATATCAGTGACCTCTTAAATTTAGTGCGCTTAAACACTTTAGAGATTCCAGTGGTCGTGGGAACAGCAAGTCATATTTTGGATACCAAAATTGATTTTGTAAAAAACGAACGAATGTACGCTTTGGATTTTAGTCAAAGTAAAGAAGAGTTAATTCTCCAATTACAACACTACCTCCAAGTCCTACCATAAAGGGTTGAATTTCTTTTAGGAGTTTTAGAGTGTGCTCCTTTAAGATTTGGATGCTAACCGGGTTCTGCAGTAGGCGGCAGATGTTTTTTAGGGTTATAAAATAAATCCCGGTTAGTTCTTCCCAATTTAGTTAGCTAAAAGTCCCAATTGGGACTTTTTTTATTTTAAAACTTTTTTCTGTTGCGCTACAAATCCATCGGCTTGCAGTTGCAGTAGTTCCCTTGCACCTTTCCGCTTGTAGTCATATAAGGCTTTATCCTCACGAAGGTCGGCATACACCCGATCATAAATCGCAGCATCGGTTTGTTGTTGCAATGTACTCTGGTAGCGGTTTTGCTCCAAAACGTTTTTCAACGCCATATCTTGATCTTCTAGTTTAAAATCATATTCCCCTTTGGGTGACAGCAGTTTGGCAATCACCGGCGCCGTTTCAATCGCCAAAAACAACAGCATGATAAAAAACGATGGCAAGAAAGGCAATTTCCCCAAGGCATTGATGCGCGCCATGAGTCCGTCAAATCCATTAATAATCGGTTGGGTTTCACTCACTTTTTGATCCACATCAGCTTGCAAGGTTTTCGCCCGTGCCTCCCGTTCAGCGATTGTGGCGGCTGTTACTTTTTTCAACGAATCCAGCTGCACAGCGGCTCGGTCATACGCGGTGCGTTTTTCTTTGTAAATCGGACCCTTACCCATTTTTTTTGTCCCTGCTGTGCCTTCCGCTTCGGTGATGTAAGCTTGGTATAAGACAGCGACTTCCTTCTCTTTGTTCGTTATCGAACTTTTCACGCTGTCCATTGCAGCTTGGTTTTGGTCCAAATCCGATTTATACAAATTGGCCACCTGCGTTTTGTTGGCGAGGGCCATATCGTTCTTTTCTTTGAGAATGACGGTATTGATTTCTTTTTCAAAAATTTTGATTTCCAACGGTTTCGAAATCACGATGGCGATAATCAAAGCCAACGCAATACGCGGAGAGGCTTGTATAAATTCATCCAAAAAAGAATCGCGCTTTTTTAACGTCGACACGATAAAGCGGTCCAAATTAAAAATCAGCAAACCCCATACGAGTCCGAAGGCCGTCGCGATATAATAATTGTCAAATACGGTGAAGAGCGCATAACTCCCCGCCAAAAAAGCCATAAAAGCCGTGAAGAATACGGTCGCGCCAATGCCGGCATACTTGTTTTGCTCGCCGTTACTACAGCCGGCAATCAGGTCTTTGTCCACGCCCGAACAAAGCAAGAAGAAACGTTTTAACATGATGATTGATTTTTGATTGATGATGATGATACAAAAGTAACGCCAAAAATGGCCTCATGGTATTTTTAGCGCAATATAATTCTGTTAAATCGTTGACATACAGCAGTTTTATTTTTCTTTTTTTATGGCAGCAGTTCGTTTTTCGTCTCGATGAAGGCGGGGTCCCGTTATCCGTTGCAATCTGCTCCACTGCGTTTTGCAGGATTTCCACTGCTACCGGGGCTGGATTGAACGATTTTCGTACCGTAAGAAGGTTTTGGGTTTGCGTATCGATATTTAATGGGCTGCACTTTTGCGTGAGGGGTGGAAGTAAGGTGCCGCGCACCACGGACGACCCGACCCCGTGGCACGTACTCGATGGGAACTCGGGGTCGTTTCACTGGGGCACGCCCAAAAAAAAGCTGCCTCTTTCGAAACAGCTTTTGGTGTTATTTACTCAACTCTACAAAGTATTTGTAAAACAACGGAATCGTTTCAATCCCTTTTAAGTAGTTGAAAATGCCATAATGTTCGTTGGGCGAATGAATGGCATCGCTATCGAGTCCGAAGCCCATTAAGATGGTTTTGGACTTTAATTCTTTTTCAAACAGCGCCACAATCGGGATGCTTCCTCCAGAACGAACGGGAATCGCAGGGACACCAAAAGTTTCCGTATACGCTTTGTTGGCGGCTTGGTACCCAATGCTGTCGATGGGGGTCACATATCCTTGTCCCCCGTGGTGTGGCGTCACTTTTACTTTGACCCCAGCCGGAGCGATGCTTTCGAAGTGTTTGGTAAAGAGCTCGGTGATTTCCTCCCAATCTTGGTGAGGAACCAAACGCATGGAGATTTTGGCATAGGCTTTACTTGCAATCACGGTTTTGGCGCCTTCGCCGGTGTATCCGCCCCAAATACCGTTGACATCGAGCGTGGGACGAATCGAATTGCGCTCGTTGGTCGAGTAACCTGCTTCGCCATAGACATCGGCAATATCAAGGGCTTTTTTGTACGCGTCTTCGCTATACGGACGTTTCGCCATTTCGGCACGCTCGGCAGCGGACAATTCTTCGACTTTGTCGTAAAAGCCGGGAATCGTAATGTGATTGTTTTCGTCGTGTAGGGATGCAATCATTTTGGACAAAATGTTGATGGGGTTGGCTACCGCTCCACCATACAAGCCCGAATGTAAATCGCGATTGGGGCCGGTAACTTCAACTTCCACATAACTCAATCCGCGTAAACCGGTAGTAATCGACGGCTGTTGGTTGGAAATCATGCCCGTATCGGAGATTAAAATCACGTCGTTGGCCAATTTTTCTTGGTTGCGTTCCACAAACCAGCTCAACGATTTGGATCCGACTTCTTCTTCACCTTCGATCATGAATTTGACGTTACAGGGCAAGGTGTTGGTTTGATTCATGTATTCAAACGCTTTGACGTGCATGAACATTTGTCCTTTGTCGTCGCAAGCCCCGCGGGCGAAGATGGCACCTTCGGGATGGATTTCAGTGGTTTTTATGATCGGTTCAAATGGGGGAGAATCCCACAATTCAATCGGATCGGGCGGTTGTACATCGTAATGGCCGTAGACCAATACTGTGGGCAAATTAGGGTCGATGATTTTCTCTCCGAATACGATAGGGTAGCCGGGGGTTTCACACAATTCGACTACATCACAGCCGGCGCGGAGCAGACTTTCTTTAACCGCATTGGCCATGTCAATGACATCTTGTGCGTAGGCACTATCGGCACTGACGGACGGTATTTTTAGGATTTCAATGAGTTCGTTGATAAAACGATCTTTATGGGTTTGTACGTATTGTTTAATCGTATCCATGTTTGGTTTTTAATTACTAACTCCAAATATACAAATTCAAAAGCCAATCTTTTTCATTTCTAAAACGCAATTTTCATCTGACCTACTTTTTTTTCGAAATTGAATGTTGAGGTTTGCAAATTCAAAATAATGCCTATATTTGCACTCACCTTTTTGCGGGTGTGGCGAAATTGGTAGACGTGCCAGACTTAGGATCTGGTGCCGCAAGGCGTGTAGGTTCGAGTCCTATTACCCGCACAAAATCCAGACGAGAGTCTGGATTTTTTTTTTGCGCGTAGGTTCCCCCGAATGTTCGGGGCTATCACCCGCACAAATCCAGACGATAGTCTGGATTTTTTTTTCGTGTAGGTTCCCCCGAAGTGTAGTTTATCCCGAGAGGAACGATTCGGGAGGGTTTTCAACTTTATAAAAATTTAAGCTATCTCTAATTTTTCGTCTACAGTTAATAACGTTTTGTCTTTCTGTTAAGAACTTGTTCTTATAAAGGTTAACATTGTCAAAAGCTTACTTATTTTTGTACCATTCCGGTTAGGGTTTATGAAAAAGAGTACCGTTATGATTGCATTAATAGTAGCATTTATAGGCATTGTCCTTGTGACAGGCGCCTTGTTTTATTTATATAGTTCCAACGAAGTCGCCAAAACCAAGCAGGAAACGGGCGAATTGAAAGTGGATCGTGCCAACCGAGCAATTGAAGAAATCCAAGAAGATATCGTCGAAACAAAAGAGCACTTGGTCGAAAATGAGACCAAGTTAGAAGAGGTCAAGCCCAACCTCGAAGCCCAAATTGCCTCCGATAATATTCCGATTGTAGAGGTCACCGAGACCGATCTCAGTGAATCACGTGAAGTTAATGAAGTACGAAAAAAAGGGGAGCGTTTGACCTACATTCATCAACTTAAATTCAATTTGGTAAATACGGGTAAATTCTCGTTGAAGGATGTTATTTTTTCAATAAAAGATATCTATACTGAAAATGGAGTCAGCCGCAAAAAGAAGGCGAAAGATTACAGCTATATGGGGCGCACCTTTAGTACCGAAGATGTTGGAGCGTATCAAAATGTGGAAATTCCAACGCTCAATTTAAAGTCCAAAAAGCAAGTGTATGTTTGTAATTTACCTTCCAGCTTCGGGGTGGGCGATTATTATTTTGACATTATTTTGGAGTGGAATGGCGGTTTTTACCAAATGCATGTGGATATTGAAGAACTCAACGGGAAACTCAAATACCGCTATCAATTTTACGACATCGACGGCAAAGCCATTGATTTCAAAAAAGTAGAAGAAAAGATGAAACCTTAAAAAAGCCCCGAATGTGGGGCTTTTTAATTATTTTGTGGAATCCATCCAACGTTGTACTTTTTGTTCCAACAAGGCAAGAGGCATTACTCCTGATTCCAAAACGATTTGATGGAATTTCTTGATGTCAAAGCGTTTGCCCATTTCCTTGGCTGCTTTTTTACGCAGTTCCATAATTTTGAGTTGCCCAATTTTATAGGATAGTGCTTGCCCAGGAATGGCCATGTAACGCTCAATTTCGGCGATAATACTCGCTTCACTTTCGGCTTCGTTGGCTAAAGAATAGGCGATGGCTTGTTCACGAGTCCATCCTTTGGTGTGAATTCCGGTATCGACAACCAAACGAATGGCGCGGTGCATTTCACTACTCAACATGCCAAAGTATTGGTATGGATCGCGGTATAGCCCCAATTCAAATCCTAAACTTTCGGTATACAACGCCCAGCCTTCACCATAAGCGCCAAACCAATTGAATTTACGAAAGTCAGGTAGACTTTTATTTTCTTGTTGCAAGGATATTTGAAAGTGATGGCCAGGAATCGCTTCGTGCAAAAACAAATCTTCATCACCATAGTAATTGTATTTGGTCACATCGGGAATAGGGACGTAGAATGTGCCGGGGCGCGATCCGTCGGTGGCGCCTTGTACATATTCGGCACTGGCTGTTTTTTCACGAAAAGCCTCTGTCCGTTTTACGCGAAAAGACGTTTTGGGTTGCAATGCAAATAACTTATCCACATTGGGTTTGATGGTCGTATGAATTTTTTCAAAATTGGCTATGACCTCCTCAGGCGACTTGAACGGCATGAGTTCTTTTTTGTTGCGCACAAAATCGAAAAATTCGATGATACTGCCTTTGAATCCAACTTGGTTTTTTACCTTTTCCATCTCACTTTTAATACGAGCTACCTCTTTCAGTCCCAATTGGTGAATTTCATCGGGCGTTTTGGTCGTTGTAGTCCATTGCTTGGCCAGGGCGGCATACCAGGCTTTTCCTCCCTCCAAACTACCGATGCCACTGCTTTTTCGCGCTTGTGGCAGATAATCGTTTTTCAAGAAGGCAACCATACGTTGAAACGAGGGAACCAATTGGTTTTGAATCGTTTCACGGTAGGCTTTAGTCAATTTTTGTTGTGTTGCCGCATCAATAGTGGAGGGTAATTTGGTGATCGCGGTGAAGTACAAATGGTCTTCAGGCTTTTCGGTTACCATGTCTTCAAACTGTGGAATCAATTTTTCGGTCAATGCTTTGGGAAGCACGTATCCTTTTTTCATTCCTTTTTTCATCGCCACTTGAGCCGAATCCATCCACACGGCAAACAATTCTATTCGGCGTAAAAAGTTGCGGTAATCTTTTTCATTTTTAAAAGGTTGTGCACTTTCAGCACCCGCATACTGACCCATGGTTAAATGCGTTCCTGAGAATTGATTGATGGGGATGTAATGCGTGGGATGTTTTAAAAGTTCTTCTCCTACAGCAACTTCCCATTGTATGATATCGTAACTTATTTTTTCTTCAGCCGTCAGCGATTCATAGTCCACATCGGCTAACTGGGTTTTGGTTTGCGTGTAAAATTCTTGTTGTGCTTTTCGATAACCTTCGGTCATTTCAAACTGCAATTGGTCGTTGAATTTCGATTGACCATTTACCGTTGCATCCAAGGGATTAAGACGGTTTTTACCTTCAAAATAGGTTTGGGTTATCTTCGAAAAATCAACTTTAGGCTTGTTTTTTTGACAGCCAATGGCACCAAAGAGTCCCAACAGGAACAGGAATGCTATTTTTTTCATGCTTTACGAATTTAGCGCTTCAACTACGATTTCGGGATCTTTAAGCATGTCTTTCAACATGTTTTCAATCCCATTTTTAAGCGTAAAAGTAGAGGAGGGACAACCGTTGCAGGAGCCTTGCAATACCACTTTTACTCGCTTCGTATTTTCATCAAAAGAATCAAAAAGAATATTTCCTCCATCGGCTGCTACGGCTGGTTTCACATATTCTTCCAAGATGTTGATGATTTGTTGTGAGGTGGTGTCCAAATGATCAAAATTCTTGATTTGCTGCTTTTCCTGTTGAGGCGCTTGTTCCAAAAGATTTTCCTCCACAACGACGCCACCATTTTCAATGTATTCTTTGATAAACGAACGCAATTCTAAGGTTACTTCATCCCAGGAGGCGATGTCGTATTTGGTAATAGAGATGTAATTTTCGTCGAAAAACAATTCTTTGACAAATGGAAATTGAAACAAAGCTTGGGCTAGGGGAGATACTTTGGTTGCATCAATATTTTTAAATTCGACCGCTTGAGGCGTGATTTTTCGGTTGACGACAAATTTCAAGGTAGCGGGATTCGGGGTGGTTTCGCCATAGACAGAAATAGGAATCTTCTTTGGAGCCGTATCTTCCAAAAGCACTTTTCCGCCTTTAGCCAAGAAGGTTTCTATTTGTTCGGCGACTTCCTGTTGAACATCGGCCCATTCTACAATACTAAATCGTTCAATGGCTACAAAATTCCCTGAAATATAAACTGTTTTTACAAAAGGCAAGTAGAACAATTTTTGTGCTAGCGGTGAATTTTGAGCTTCGTCAATGTTTTTAAATTCATAATTTTTCCCGCGGGTAAAAAAATCAGAAAATTCAAATTTTAAAATCGTAGGATTTTGGGTTTCTTTTATCGTAATTTTCATGTGTTTAAGGCTAATTTCTGCAAATTTAACAAAGTTATTTTTTGAGAATATTTATATTTGAAGTTTTAAACAATTAATTAACAAAATTACCGTTTCAGAAGAATCGCTTTTTTTGTTTCAAATTAGATTCGAATGAGAGGAAAATTACTTCTTTTTTTATTGGGAATGCAACTTGGATTCTCACAAGCTATTAATGTAGACTTAACTACCTATACTGTCCCTCAATTAGTTAGCCAAGTTCTTTTTTCAGGAGGTTCAGGTGGAGCAGCCTGTGTGGGGACCATTTCTAATGTGACTTGGAGTACTGGAACTAACTTTGGATCCGTAACAGCAGGGCAACCCGATAATGGAATTGGTTATTTTACCAATGTGAATACCACATTTCCATTGGCCAACGGAGTGATATTGAGTACGGGTAGGGCTACAGCTGCTGCAGGACCTAATGCCAATACACAAAGTAATGGTGCTTTTACATGGCCTGGGGACACAGAGCTTTTTGATTATATAGATGCCTTAGGAATTGACCCTCAGTTAAATAGTTACAATAATGCAACGATTCTAGAGTTTGATTTTGTTCCTTTTGCAAACAGTATGAGTTTTGACTTTTTGTTTGCTTCGGAAGAATATGGAACATTTCAATGTGACTATTCCGATGCTTTTGCCTTTTTTCTCCAAAATACAACGCAGGGGACACCTGTCACAAATCTAGCATTGGTACCCAATACTCCCGATCCAATATCGGTGACTACTATTCGAAGTGATGCTTATAACACGACTTGTGGGTCTGTTAATCAAAATTTCTTTGGAGTGTATAATGTTGTTGGGCCAGCGATTACAGCTACAAATTTCAATGGACATACCATTCGAATGACGGCTTCTTCAGCGGTTGTTCCAAATGAAACGTATCATATTAAATTGGTTATTGCCGATCGAAATGACCAAAGTTTTGATTCCGCTGTATTTTTAGCAGGAGGAAGTTTTGATATCGGGGAATTAGAAATTGCTTCCGATCCAACAACGGGTGGGTTGCCAGGATTTACGTTGGCAGCAGGTACTGCTTTGTGTGCTGGTAGTCCGCAAGATATTGTTGTAGGAACTTTAATTTCAGGCGCCACCTATAATTGGTTTAATGGACCCACCTTAGTGCAATCAGGGCCCTCTAACGTACTATCTGTAACACAAGCGGGTACATATTCGGTTGAAGTAATCGCACCAGGAGGATGTCAGATTCCTGTTTCTAATTCCTTTTTGGTAGAAACCTATCCATTATTGCCTGCTGGAACTCCATTAGATTTGTTTAATGTAGGGTTGAATACTATTTTTAATCTTTCCACCAACACTCCAATAATCCTCAACGGTATTCCAAATCCTGGAGACTTTGCAGTAAGTTATTATACAAGTATCACGGATTTACAAAACCAACAAAATGAAATAACCAATATCAATGCGTATCCCTCATTGTCCAATGGACAAACCATTTACGCATTAGTGTATGATCAATTTGGAACGTACCCTTGTTTGACGGTTCGTACCTTTACATTAAATTATGCTGCGGTATGCGAAACAATTACAAATCCCTCTAGTAATCAAGTTTTGTGTGAGGGTGCAGATCCCACTGTATTTAGTGTAACTACCAATGCTACAGCCGCAAACTCCATCAAATTTGTCTATTTCAATACCCCTCAAACAGGGGATGCGATGTACTCTGGTGGGACTCTATTGGGGACGGTAACTCCAGCAGCAGGCGTCGCTACCTTCGATGCAGGCGTACTTGGGACAACGGGCTCATTGCCGAATGTACCAGGTAACTACTATGTATATGCAGTTTTGAATCCAACTCCCTCGGATGCAACCTGTCGTCCGAATCAAGTAATCCAAGTCGTGGTGAATGACGGGGCAAATGCAGGTTCAGATGGTTCACTTACTATTTGTGAAACCAATACGGCTACGATTAATTTAAATACCCTCATCTCGGGTCAAGATCCTGGAGGAACATGGGTAAGAACATCGGGAACAGGCGGTGTTTTCAATGCTGCGGCAGGGTCATTTACCCCTACAGCAGGAAGTACTTCGAGTGCCTTTACGTATACGGTTAACGGAGTGCCACCTTGTCCAAATGATTCTAGTGTTGCTTCTGTAATTATTAATTCTCAACCTGATGCTGGACTTGATGGGCAAATTCAAATTTGTGAAACAAGTGCTACTACAATCAATTTATTCGCTCTAATTTCTGGAGAAGAAGTGGGCGGTACATGGGTTCGCACTACAGGTGCTGGCGGTGTATTTAACGCAGCTGCTGGAACATTTACACCCGCTCCTGGAGTTACTACTAGTACATTCACTTACACTATAGTAGGTGCAGCCCCTTGTGTAGATGATAGTAGTGTGGCAACAGTAAATGTTGTTTCACAGCCCAATGCTGGGACTAGCGGATCGGTTTCCATTTGTAGCAATGATCCCTCAACTATAGATTTAAGTACGGTTATTTCAGGACAGCAAACTGGAGGAGTTTGGACGAGAACGACCGGTACTGGGGGTATTTTCAATGCCGCTACGGGGACTTTCACCCTTACCGTGGGAGCTACTTCAAGTTCGTTTACCTACACCATCTCTGGAGTTCTTCCTTGTGGGCCTTCTTCTAGTGTGGCTTCTGTGAACATAGTGCCACAATCCAATGCAGGGGTTGATGGCGCCACTACCGTTTGTGAAACAAGTCCTGTTGCTATAGATTTATTCTCATTAATTACAGGGGAACAGATAGGGGGAGCTTGGACAAGAACCTCAGGAACAGGAGGTGTTTTCAATGCAACGGCGGGTACTTTTACACCTGCCCTTGGAGCTACCTCAAGTGTGTTTGCCTATACTTTAACGGGGACAACGCCTTGTGCGAATGACTCTAGTGAAGTGGTTATTACCGTTCAACCACAACCTCAAGCAGGTACGGATGGAGCTTTGACCATATGTAACACTAGCTCGACGGTTATCGATTTGTTTACGCTAATCACCGGGGAGCAAACGGGTGGTACATGGACAAGAACGACCGGCACGGGCGGATTGTTTAATGCTGCTTTAGGTACGTTTACCCCTTCTCTAACAACCACTTCAAGTACCTTTACCTATACCGTAAATGGTATAGCTCCTTGTATTGCTGATAGTAGTGTTGCTACGCTTACGGTCAATGTTCAGCCCACTGCGGGGAATGACGGTTCTATTGCTGTTTGTGAAACGAGCACTCTTCCTGTTAACCTATTTTCCCTGATTACAGGTGAACAAACGGGAGGGACTTGGACCCGAACCACAGGGACGGGTGGAACTTTTGATACAATTGCAGGTACATTTATTCCAGCTGTTGGTGCTACAACAAGTACTTTTACCTACACGATCAATGGTATTGCTCCTTGCGGACCCGATTCAAGTATTGCTGCGATTTCTATTTCAGTAGCTCCAAATGCTGGAAATGACGGTTCAATAACAGTATGTCAATCCACAATACCTATTAATTTAGCCGATGTTATCACGGGTGAGCAAGTTGGTGGTTCTTGGATTCGAACAGGAGGTACAGGGGGAACATTTAATGCTGCTGCTGGAACATTTATTCCTGGTTTCAATTCTACTCCAAGTACCTTTACCTATACGGTTTCTGGCATCGCTCCATGTGCTGCAGATACAAGTATTGTTTCAGTAAATCCCATCACCGCCCCCACGGCCAACACCCCCATTCCTTATGAAGTGTGTGATGACAACAACGATGGCGTGGCGTGTACTTTTGTGTTGGGCACGAAGACTCCGGAGATTACCACCAACCCCAACGTGCAGGTGAGTTACCACTTAACCCCCACCGATGCGCAAACCGGGTTTAATCCGATTGCGCCCAACCAGCCGTTTTGCAACAACGATTTTGACCAACAAACCATTTATATTCGTGTTTTCGACCCGCTAGCGCCCAATTGTCCGACCCTGACCACG